>NZ_RHJM01000035.1:0-33810 GCF_004212315.1 Escherichia sp. E10V5 | reverse complement strand
TAAGTGAACGGCATTGCCCCACTGCCCGGCTTTTATCAGTTCACCTTATGGCACAGACCTCGGCTTAAAAGTAACAACCTGCCTCTGCCAGATGACGCTATGCGCCACCTCGGCACAATGTTGAGCTTTCCACGCGACATTACCTCCTACGCTGGGCTGGCGATCATCAAAGAAACCTTCACCCGCGAATCACTGGCTGACTTTGGCTGGGATCTCTACATGGCATGGACAGAAGCTGGCGCACCCGCAAAAGAAAACTGGGCATTTACCTCGCTGGGGATTCTAGGCAATGACGACACCGCGCGTAAACTAACCCCGCTCATCCGCGCCTGGCCTGGTGAATCCCAGCATAAACGCGCGGTTTACGGGCTGGATGTGTTAGCCAGTATCGGTAGCGACATTGCGCTAATGTTGCTTAATGGCATTGCGCAAAAGATTAAATTCTTTGCATTACAGGAACATGCCAGCGACAGAATCAATATGGTCGCCGAAAATCGCGGACTGACAATGGCCGAACTGGAAGACCGCCTGGCACCGGATTTAGGGCTTGATATCAACGGCTCGCTGATACTTGATTTCGGCCCCCGCAAATTCACCGTTGGTTTTGACGAAACCTTAAAACCTGTAGTGTGCGATGCAAACGGCAACGTCCTGAAAGATTTACCTAAGCCAAACCAGAGCGATGATAAAACACTGGCAACTGACGCAGTTAATCTCTTCAAACAGTTGAAAAAAGATGTTCGTGCTATCGCCAGCCAGCAAATTACCCGTCTGGAACAGGCTATGTGCCAGCGCAGACGCTGGACGGCAGAGCAGTTCCGCCTGTTTCTGGTGGAGCATCCGCTGGTACGTCACTTAACCCGACGGCTGTTATGGGGGGTATATACTGAGGAAAACACGCTGATTGCCTGCTTCCGGGTCGCAGAAGACAGCACTTACAGCGATGCGCAGGATGAGCTATTCACGCTGCCAGCAGGAAACATCGGTATTCCGCATGTGCTGGAAATCCCCCCTGAATCCGCCGCTGCATTCAGGCAAATTTATGCTGATTACGAACTGCTTCCCCCTTTCCAACAGCTCGAGCGAGGTAGCTATCACCTTGCTGACAATGAACGTAATACTCACGAACTGACACGCTGGCAAGGACGGCTTTGCCAGGCCGGACGCATTGTCGGGCTGGAACGCCGAGGCTGGCAACGTCTGGAAGAAAGCGGCAGCGTTTATGCGATGCGCAAAACACCCCCTCATGGCGATCTCGAACTTGAAACGGAACCTTTTTCATTAATTTATGGTGAAACGGGGTATGGCGACCAGCTACCGGTTGAAAGCGTAAAAATCACCTCGCCAGATGATCGCTACGGTAAACAATCCTCACTCACTTTCTCCATGCTCGACGACATCACCGCCAGCGAGCTGATTAACGACATCGAATCACTGTTTGATTAAAAGGATTTAGCAATGAAAACCTATATTTATCAGGACGAAAAATCACATAAATTCTGGGCGGTGGAGCAGCAGGGAAACGAGCTGCATATCAGTTGGGGCAAAGTCGGCACCAACGGGCAAAGTCAGGTAAAAAGCTTTGCAGATACTGCGGCGGCGGAAAAAGCGGAACTGAAGCTGGTTGCGGAGAAGGTGAAGAAGGGGTATGTGGAGCAAGCGAAGGATAATTCTTTGCAACCTTCCCAAACGGTAACGGACTCTCTCAAGGTAGCGGACTCATCCACCATTATTCAGGAACAACCCTCTTTCGTAGCAGAAACCCGTGCGGCTGACAAAAATACAGATGCTGTTTTACCGTGGCTGGCGAAAGATATTGCTGTCGTTTTTCCACCCGAAGTTGTACACACCACGTTAAGCCATCGTCGCTTTCCCGGAGTTCCTGTTCAGCAAGCAGACAAATTGACCCAATTACGTCGCTTAGCCTGTAGTGTGTCGCAACGGGATAATAAAACAGCCACATTTGACTTCAGCGCCTGTTCTTTAGAATGGCAAAACACCGTCGCCCAGGCGATCAGTCAGATCGACGGCCTGAAAACAACACAGTTACCACCACCAGTAATGGCTGTACTCACGGCACTTGAAATGAAATGTACAAGATATAAAGAGCGTGAGGATGTTATGGATCAGATCGTTCAGGAAGGCGGTCTGGAATATGCTACTGATGTAGTAATACACCTTCAACAGATTGATATTGAATGGGATTATGCGAATAATATCATTATTATTCTGACGTCTGGCATTGCACCTGATAACTTGCAGCAATATTCCAGTTTTGAATTACGCCTACGTAAACATTTATCGCTGGCGGAAGAGTCTCTCTGGCAAAAATGTGCACAAAAACTTATTTCCGCAATTCCACATATTCCAGAATGGCGGCAACCATTAATTGCTTTGCTATTACCCGAAAAACCAGAAATTGCACATGAAATTGCCCAGCGTCTACTGGTGCAAAAAAAAATACCCTCGCTTGAATGGCTAAAAATAGTGGCGACTGATGAGCACATTCTTGCCTTATTAGAAAAATATCACGAGCCATATGCCATTTTTGATGATTACCATCGTGGTGCGATATGCTCTGCCACCGTATTACAGGAGCAAGGCGTTGTAGCTCTGCCCCGATTTGCTCCCTATGCCGCAAGTGACTACTGCGCCGATGTGTTGCGTCATATCAATCATCCGTTCGCATTAACACTGCTTATACGTGTAGCCGGGCAAACTAAACGCTGTCACGATCGGATGACGAAAGCTTGCACTACGTTCCCACACGCAGCACTGGCAGCATTGGCGGAACTTCTAGTGCAAAAAGAAGAGAATAGTTGGCGCATTATGCTAATGACGATGCTTATCTCGCAACCGACACTAGCAGAACAGGTCATTCCCTGGCTTTCGACACCCGCAGTTGCAGTGCTGAAATCATGCCTGCAACAACTGACACAGCCCTCAAATCATGCCTGCGCCGACCTACTGCCTGCCGTATTAGTCTCACCGCCCTGGCTTTCGAAAAAGAAAAAAACGCCGATACCAGTGCTGGATTTAGCGCCATTAGGCATTGAGCCAATCTGTTATCTGACAGAAGAAATCAGTAATAAATTTTTGGCGAAATATATCTGGTATTCAAAACATATCACGGTTAGCCATGAAGAAAGTACTACCAACCTGTTGGCAAGGATGGGTTTTCAACGACGGATCGCTGGTACATATATTAAAGCTCCCGAAGCGGTAGTTGAGGCATGGCTAAATGAAGATTATTCAACCTTAATAAGTGAATTTAAGGTGTTTCATTCACCTACCGGGCATTATTGGCATTTGGGGATTTTGACAACATTGCCGCTGGAGAAAGCAGTAAAAGCATGGAATGCCCTTACTCTATCTCCACATACCGATACCGAATACGCCATGTTACATTTTGGACTCAAAGGTTTACCTGGTTTAGTAAACTCAATTACACGCTATCCGCAGGAAGCCTTGCCCATCACGAATTACTTCGCAGCGAGTGAGCTGGCTCCTGCCGTCGCCCGTGCCTTCAACAAACTCAAAACCCTACGACAAGACGCCCGTAGCTGGCTGCTGAAATACCCGGAACATGCCATTACCGGCCTGCTGCCTTCGGCGCTCGGCAAATCCGGTGAAGCCCAGGATAACGCCCGCGCTGCCTTGCGTATGCTTACTGAAAACGGTCATCAGCCATTACTGCAAGAAATCGCCCGGCGTTATAACCAGCCGGAAGTAACCGATGCGGTGAACGCTCTGCTTGCGCTCGATCCCTTAGATAATCACCCGACAAAAATCCCCACTCTTCCGGCCTTTTATCAGCCATCGCTCTGGAACCGCCCGGTATTAATAGCAAATGCCCAATCACTGCCAGATAGCGCCCTCCTCCACCTCGGTGAAATGCTCCGCTTCCCTCAGGAAGAGGTGCTGTATCCGGGATTATTGCAGGTGAAAGACGCCTGTACCGCCGACTCACTGGCTGGATTTGTCTGGGATCTGTTTACCGCCTGGCTGACTGCGGGAGCTCCGTCGAAAGAGAGCTGGGCGTTCAGTGCGTTAGGTGTTCTCGGCAACGATGACACCGCCCGCAAACTGACGCCATTAATCCGCGCCTGGCCTGGCGAATCCCAGCATAAACGCGCCACCGTTGGGTTGGATATTCTCGCTGCTATCGGTAGTGATATCGCCCTGATGCAGCTTAACGGCATCGCCCAGAAACTGAAATTCAAAGCATTACAGGAGCGGGCAAAAGAAAAAATTGCCGACATTGCCGAAAGTCGCGAACTGACGGTAGCGGAGCTTGAAGATCGGTTAGCACCGGATCTCGGTCTGGATGATAACGGTTCGCTACTGCTGGATTTCGGCCCGCGTCAGTTCACTGTCAGCTTTGATGAAACCTTAAAACCGTTTGTGCGCGATGCTTCCGGCAGCCGCCTGAAAGACTTACCTAAACCGAACAAAAGCGATGATGAAACGCGGGCGAACGAGGCAGTTAACCGCTATAAGCTGCTGAAAAAAGACGCGCGTACCGTTGCTGCCCAGCAGGTGGCAAGGCTGGAATCCGCCATGTGCCTGCGTCGCCGCTGGTCGGCTGAAAACTTTCAACTCTTCCTGGTTGAACATCCACTGGTACGCCACTTAAGCCGGCGTCTGATTTGGGGCGTTTATAGCGCCGAAAACCAGCTACTGGCGTGCTTCCGCGTGGCGGAAGATAACAGCTACAGCACCGCGGACGATGACCTTTTCACTTTGCCGGAAGGCGATATCTCTATTGGTATTCCTCACATTCTGGAGATATCACCGACGGATGCCGCCGCCTTTGGGCAGCTTTTTGCCGACTATGAACTGTTACCGCCGTTCCGCCAGCTTGACCGTAACAGTTACGCGCTGACAGAAGCCGAGCGCGATGCCAGCGAACTGACCCGCTGGGCAGGCAGAAAATGCCCGAGTGGTCGGGTCATGGGGCTGGCGAACAAAGGCTGGATAAAGGGCGAGCCGCAGGATGCTGGCTGGATCGGCTGGATGATCAAACCCCTGGGGGGCTGGTCGTTAATCATGGAAATCGATGAAGGTTTTGCGGTAGGCATGTCGCCCGCCGAACTGAGTGCCGAGCAACTCTTAAGCAAGCTGTGGCTATGGGAAGGCAAAGCAGAAAGCTATGGCTGGGGGAGTCATTCAACTCAGGAAGCGCAGTTATCCGTACTCGATGCCATCACCGCCAGCGAGTTGATTAACGATATTGAAGCTCTGTTTGAATAAGGAAAGAGCATGGACAAGGAATTACCGTGGCTGGCGGATAACGCCCAAGTGGAACTGAAATATAAAAAAGGCAAAACACCACTCAGCCATCGCAATTGGCCGGGCGAACCGGTGCCTGTTATCACTGAAAGCCTCATCCAGACACTGGGTGATGAATTGCTACAAAAAGCAGAGAAGAAAAAAAACATTATCTGGCGTTATGAAAATTTTTCACTGGAGTGGCAGTCCGCCATTACGCAGGCCATCAACTTGATCGGCGAACACAAACCCACAATCCCGGCCCGCACAATGGCGGCGCTAGCCTGTATCGCGCAAAAGGACAGCCAACAGTTGCTCGACGAAATCGTCCAACAAGAGGGGCTGGAATATGCGACTGAGGTGGTGATTGCACGCCAGTTTATTGCACGATGTTATGAGAGTGATCCTCTGGTTGTCACATTGCAGTATCAGAACGAGGATTATGGCTATGGTTACCGCTCAGAAACCTATAACGAATTCGATCTCCGACTGCGTAAGCATCTCTCTCTGGCAGAGGAAAGCTGCTGGCAGCGATGCGCCGACAAACTCATTGCCGCACTGCCAGGAATCACCAAAGTTCGCCGCCCTTTTATTGCGCTGATCCTCCCTGAAAAACCAGAAATCGCCAATGAGTTGGTAGGTCTTGAATGCCCGCGGACTCATTTTCATTCTAAGGAGTGGTTAAAAGTTGTTGCTACTGACCCCAAAGCGGTGAGAAAACTCGAACGCTACTGGAGCCAGGATATATTTAGCGATCGAGAAGCCAGCTACATGTCGCATGAAAACCACTTCGGCTACGCGGCCTGCGCTGCCCTTTTGCGCGAACAAGGACTGACAGCCGTTCCGCGCCTGGCAATGTATGCCCATAAAGAAGATTGCGGCAGTCTACTGGTACAAATTAACCATCCGCAAGTCATCCGCACCTTGCTGTTAGTTGCTGATAAAAACAAACCCAGTCTGCAACGTGTGGCTAAATACAGTAAAAACTTCCCCCATGCGACGCTCACCGCACTGGCAGAACTGCTGGCGTTAAAAGAACCACCTGCGCGCCCTGGTTATCCAATCATCGAAGACAAAAAGCTGCCTGCCCAGCAAAAAGCACGCGATGAATACTGGCGTACGCTGTTACAAACGTTAATTACATCGCAGCCACAATTGGCAGAAGACGTCATGCCGTGGTTAAGTATTCAAGCCCGGACAGTGCTGAATAGTTATTTATCGGCACCGCCCAAACCGGTTATTGATAGCACCGATAACAGCAATCTGCCTGAAATCCTCGTTTCACCACCGTGGCGTAGTAAGAAAAAAATGACAGCTCCACGTCTTGATTTGGCACCGCTCGAATTAACTCCGCAAGTTTACTGGCAACCAGGCGAACGAGAGAGGCTTGCGGCCACTGAGTCTGCCCGTTATTTCAGCACGGAATCTCTTGCGGAACGCATGGAACAAAAAAGTGGGCGAGTTGTATTACAGGAACTGGGTTTTGGGGATGATGTATGGCTGTTTCTGAATTATATACTCCCCGGAAAACTGGATGCTGCACGCAATTCACTCATTGTTCAGTGGCATTACTACCAGGGGCGGGTTGAAGAGATCCTGAATGGCTGGAACTCCCCGGAAGCACAATTAGCAGAACAGGCGCTTCGCAGCGGTCACGTAGAAGCGTTAATTAACATATGGGAAAATGACAACTACTCACGTTATCGTCCGGAAAAGAGTGTCTGGAACCTGTATTTATTGGCACAGCTGCCACGAGAGATGGCACTGACGTTCTGGCTGCGTATCAATGAGAAAAAATACCTGTTCGCTGGCGAAGACTATTTTCTCAGTATCCTCGGATTGGATGCGCTACCCGGTTTGTTATTGGCTTTTTCGCATCGTCCAAAAGAAACATTTCCGTTAATGTTAAATTTCGGCGCCACCGAACTGGCGCTGCCCATTGCTCGCGTCTGGCGACGTTTCGCGGCGCAGCGTGATCTGGCTCGCCAGTGGATTTTACAATGGCCGGAACATACGGCTACTGCACTTATCCCTCTTGTCTTCACCAAATCCAGCGACAACAGCGAAGCGGCATTACTAGCCCTTCGTTTACTGTATGAACAGGGACATTGCGAATTGCTACAAACCATGGCAAACCGCTGGCAGCGTACAGATGTATGGCCTGCCCTGGAGCAATTACTTAAACAGAGTCCAATAGAGATTTACCCAGCACGCATTCCAAAAGCTCCTGATTTCTGGCATCCGACAATGTGGTCCAGGCCGCGCCTTATCACGAATAATCAGCCTGTTACCGATGACGTTCTGGAAATTATCGGCGAAATGCTGCGCTTTACCCTGGGGGGACGTTTTTATAGCGGGCTGGAACAACTGAAAGCGTTCTGCCAACCGCAAACGCTGGCCACTTTTGCCTGGGATCTCTTCACCGCGTGGCAACAAGCTGGCGCCCCCGCAAAAGACAACTGGGCATTTCTGGCGTTAAGTCTCTTTGGCGACGAAAGCACGGCACGAGATCTGACGACACAGATCCTCGCCTGGCCACAGGAAGGCAAATCTGCCCGTGCTGTCAGTGGTCTGAATATACTTACCCTGATGAATAATGATATGGCGCTGATACAGCTGCATCATATATCGCAACGGGCGAAATCCCGCCCCTTACGTGATAACGCGGCGGAATTCCTTCAGGTGGTCGCAGAAAATCGCGGGCTAAGCCAGGAAGAGTTAGCGGACAGATTAGTCCCAACACTGGGCCTCGATGATCCGCAGGCGTTGATTTTTGATTTTGGTCCACGGCAGTTTACCGTTCGCTTCGATGAAAACCTCAACCCAGTTATCTACGATCAACAAAACGTTCGCCAGAAAAGTGTTCCCCGGTTGCGCGCCGATGACGACCAACTAAAAGCATCCGATGCACTGGCCCGACTAAAAGGACTAAAAAAAGATGCCACTCAGGTGAGCAAAAACCTGCTCCCACGTCTTGAAACGGCACTACGTACTACCCGACGCTGGTCGCTGACAGATTTTCATTCTCTCTTTGTTAATCATCCATTTACTCGCCTGGTTACCCAGCGACTGATATGGGGCGTTTATCTGGCAAATGAACCGCGTCGTTTACTCAACGCCTTTCGTGTGGCCGCAGAGGGGGAATTCTGCAATGCACAAGATGAGCCAATTGACCTGCCTGCCGATGCTCTGATTGGCATTGCCCACCCGTTAGAAATGACAGCAGAAATGCGCAGTGAATTTGCACAGCTTTTTGCCGATTACGAAATTATGCCGCCTTTTCGCCAGTTGGCGCGGCGCACGGTACTGCTCACACCTGACGAGTCAACCAGTAACAGCCTGACTCGCTGGGAAGGTAAATCCGCTACCGTTGGGCAACTTATGGGAATGCGATACAAAGGCTGGGAGTCAGGCTATGAGGACGCATTTGTCTATGACCTGGGCGCGTACCGGCTGGTCCTTAAGTTTTCACCCGGTTTTAACCACTACAGTGCTGATAGCAAAGCGCTGATGAGCTTCCATTCTCTTCGGGTGTACCGTGACAATAAATCCGTCACTTTTGCCGAACTCGATACGTTTGATTTAAGTGAGGCGTTAAGCGCACCTGACGTCATTTTCCATTAAAACACAGCGGGCAGTGATGCAACTGCCCGTTATCTACACGACTTACCAGCGGGGAAAGCGATGATCGTGCAAAAAGAGCTGGTTGCTATTTACGATTATGAGGTCCCTGTACCTGAAGATCCGTTTTCCTTCAGACTTGAGATCCATAAATGCTCTGAATTATTTACAGGTTCCGTCTATCGACTGGAGCGATTCCGGCTACATCCAACATTTCATCAACGTGATCGAGAAGATGCTGACCCGCTAATAAATGATGCGTTGATTTATATAAGAGATGAGTGTATTGATGAGCGAAAATTACGGGGCGAATCACCAGAAACGGTAATAGCAATTTTTAATCGCGAACTACAGAATATATTCAACCAACAAATAGAATAATATACTCTAAATAATTCGAGTTGCAGGAAGGCGATAAGCGAGTGAATCCCCAGGAGCTTACTAAAGTAAGTGACTGGGGTGAACGACAAATCCGCATGGAGTGGATTTGAACGCTACTTGTAGCGGCCCCGTAAGGGGTGAGGTCCATGGATGGGCCGAATAACCCGCAGTCGCAGCACATGCAACTTGAAGTATGACGAGTATAGCTTTATTAAAGGGGGAAGCGGTATTCCCCCTTAGATGCGTTTCAATTTGCCCGTTACTTCAACAAATCAATCAACCGTAACAGAGCCACTAATAACTCCAGTACGGCAATGAGCACGGTTAACTTTTGTGTCAGCGTGTCCATCCGCTCTCCTTATTAAGGAGCGCAACACCAGTACCTTACCCTTACACTGCCTGTCGATACTGGTTTACGTATGTTGAGTCGCCATGTTGCACTCCGGATCAGGGCACCACCTGCGGCACCACCCGTCCGGTAGCCAGGACTTGAAATTGGTTCGATCCGGCGCAACTTCCCAACAGTCAGGATTATAAATCTCATTATCTTAATTGCAACACGGTCCAGAGGTGGTTATAATTCGTTCGTTGAGATGCCATGTTGCACTATCAGTAACTTAACATCAAAGTAGTAAATAAAAGAACCTGCCTCACCAGCAGGTTTTTTTATTTACTGTGATCTGCTTTCCAGATATTTTTCGCTCACACAACGAATGCGCCAAACATTTATTGCGCGTAAGATATCGTTTATTTTCTTAATACATTTCAGGGATGAATATATGTCACCGCAGAATAATCATCTGCAGCGTCCGCCTGCTGCTGTGTTATACGCCGTTGAACTGGCAAAATTAAAGCAAAATGATAACGCACCTTGCCCGCCCGGTTGGCAGTTAAGTTTGCCTGCAGCCCGTGCTTTTATCCTTGGCGACGAAGCGCAAAATATTAGCCGTAAAGTCGTAATTAGTCCCTCCGCTGTCGAACGTATGTTAGTCACTCTTGCCACCGGACGCGGTTTGATGTTGGTGGGAGAACCTGGCACCGCAAAATCGCTCCTGTCTGAATTACTGGCAACCGCTATTAGCGGCGATGCCGGGTTAACTATTCAGGGCGGCGCATCTACCACCGAAGATCAAATCAAGTACGGCTGGAACTACGCCCTGCTTATCAACCATGGTCCGTCAACGGAAGCGCTGGTCCCTGCCCCGCTTTACCAGGGAATGCGCGACGGCAAAATTGTCCGTTTTGAAGAGATAACGCGTACACCGCTGGAAGTACAAGACTGTCTGTTAGGTATGCTTTCTGACAGGGTAATGACGGTGCCGGAACTCACTGGTGAAGCCAGTCAGCTCTATGCGCGAGAAGGCTTTAATATTATTGCCACTGCCAATACCCGCGATCGCGGCGTCAATGAAATGAGTGCCGCGCTAAAGCGTCGCTTCGATTTTGAAACGGTTTTTCCGATTATGGATTTCGCCCAGGAGCTGGAGCTGGTCGCCAGTGCTTCGGCGCGTTTGCTGGCCCATAGCGGTATTCCGCATAAAGTGCCTGACGCGGTACTGGAGTTACTGGTACGCACTTTCCGCGACTTGCGTGCCAACGGCGAAAAGAAAACGTCAATGGATACACTAACAGCGATTATGTCCACTGCTGAAGCCGTGAACGTGGCCCACGCTGTGGGCGTCCGCGCCTGGTTTTTAGCGAATCGCGCGGGGGAGCCAGCCGACCTGGTGGACTGTATTGCCGGAACCATCGTCAAAGATAACGAAGAAGATCGCGCTCGTCTGCGCCGTTACTTCGAACAGCGTGTCGCCACACATAAAGAAGCTCACTGGCAGGCTTATTATCAAGCCCGCCACCGCCTGCCGTGAGGAAAGAGCATGAGCGAGCCGTTAATTGCCGGCATCCGGCATCATAGTCCGGCCTGCGCCCGGCTGGTGAAATCGTTAATCGAAAGCCAGCGCCCGAGATACGTGTTGATTGAAGGCCCGGCTGATTTTAATGACCGGGTAGACGAACTGTTTTTAGCCCACCAGCTTCCGGTAGCTATTTACAGTTATTGCCAGTATCAGGACGGTGCGGCCCCCGGGCGTGGTGCCTGGACGCCATTTGCTGAATTTTCGCCGGAGTGGCAGGCGCTACAAGCCGCACGTCGTATTCAGGCACAAACTTACTTCATTGATTTGCCTTGCTGGGCGCAAGGTGAAGAAGAGGACGATTCGCCTGATACGCAAGAGGAAAGCCAGACCTTGCTGCTGCGTGCCACCCGCATGGATAACAGCGACACCCTGTGGGATCACTTGTTCGAAGATGAAAGCCAGCAAACTGCATTACCCTCTGCACTGGCGCGCTATTTTGCCCAACTGCGGGGCGACGCCTCCGGCGATGTGCTCAATCGTCAGCGCGAAGCCTTTATGGCCCGCTGGATTGGATGGGCGATGCAGCAAAACAATGGCGACGTGTTAGTCGTCTGCGGCGGCTGGCACGCTCCTGCACTGGCAAAAATGTGGCGAGAATGTCCGCAGGAAATTAACAAGCCAGAATTGCCCTCGCTGGCAGATGCCGTTACAGGTTGCTATCTCACGCCATACAGTGAAAAGCGCCTTGATGTGCTGGCTGGATACCTTTCCGGTATGCCTGCCCCGGTCTGGCAAAACTGGTGCTGGCAGTGGGGCTTGCGGCAGGCGGGAGAACAACTGCTAAAAACGGTTCTTACCCGTTTGCGCCAGCACCACTTGCCTGCTTCAACCGCTGATATGGCTGCCGCTCATCTGCATGCGATGGCACTGGCACAGTTGCGGGGTCATACACTACCGTTACGCACTGACTGGCTGGATGCTATAGCAGGATCGCTGATTAAAGAAGCCTTGAACGCGCCGTTGCCGTGGAGCTATCGCGGCGTTATTCATCCCGATACCGATCCGATTCTGGTTACGTTGATAGACATATTAGCGGGTGACGGATTCGGTAAACTGGCCCCCTCCACGCCACAACCGCCTCTGCCAAAAGATGTCACCTGCGAACTGGAACGTACCGGAATCACTCTTCCGACTGAGCTTACCTTAAATCGCTTTACCTCCGATGGGCTGGCACAAAGTCAGGTGTTACATCGGCTGGCAATACTGGAGATTCCCGGCATTGTGCGCCAGCAGGGAAGTACACTGACACTTGCAGGCAACGGTGAAGAACACTGGAAATTAACCCGCCCGCTTAGCCAACATGCGGCATTGATTGAGGCCGCCTGTTTTGGTGCCACACTCCAGGAAGCCGCACGCAATAAATTAGAAGCCAATATGCTGGAGGCGGGTGGAATCGGCAGTATCACCACATGTCTTAGCCAGGCGGCGTTAGCGGGTCTGGCGTCCTTCAGTCAACAATTACTGGAGCAACTCACATTATTAATCGCCCAGGAAAATCAATTTGCCGAAATGGGCCAGGCGCTGGAAGTGCTATATGCCTTATGGCGGCTGGATGAAATTAGCGGTATGCAAGGCGCGCAGATATTACAAACGACGTTATGCGCGGCTATCGATCGCACGCTGTGGCTGTGTGAATCTAACGGAAGACCGGATGAAAAGGAGTTTCACGCTCACCTGCATAGCTGGCAAGCGTTGTGTCATATCCTGCGCGATCTACATAGCGGTGTGCAACTCCCCGGCGTTTCTCTTTCTGCGGCGGTGACCTTACTGGAGCGCCGCAGTCAGGCGATTCATGCCCCGGCACTGGATCGCGGTGCGGCTCTTGGCGCACTGATTCGTCTGGAACATCCCAACGCCAGTGCCGAAGCGGCGTTGACGATGCTGACGCAGTTATCTCCGGCACAATCCGGCGAGGCGCTGCACGGTTTGCTGGCGCTGGCCCGCCATCAACTGGCCTGTCAGCCTGCATTTATCGCCGGTTTCAGCAGTCATTTAAATCAACTAAGTGACGCCGATTTTATCAACGCCCTGCCCGATTTACGCGCGGCGATGGCCTGGCTACCGCCACGAGAACGCGGGACGCTGGCGCATCAGGTGCTTGAGCATTATCAACTGGCGCAACTTCCCGTTTCGGCGCTGCAAATGCCGTTGCATTGCCCACCGCAAGCCATTGCACATCATCAACAACTCGAACAGCAGGCACTGGCATCGCTGCAACACTGGGGAGTTTTCCATGTCTGAACTGAACGATCTTCTGACCACCCGTGAGCTACAACGCTGGCGATTGATTCTTGGCGAAGCGGCAGAAACGACGCTTTGTGGACTGGATGACAACGCCCGACAAATAGACCACGCGCTGGAGTGGCTGTACGGGCGCGATCCTGAACGGCTCCAGCGTGGTGAACGTTCCGGCGGATTAGGTGGCTCAAATCTCACCACGCCTGAGTGGATCAACAGTATTCACACGCTGTTTCCACAACAGGTGATCGAGCGGCTGGAAAGCGATGCCGTGCTGCGCTACGGCATTGAAGATGTGGTGACGAATCTCGACGTGCTGGAACGTATGCAGCCTTCTGAAAGCCTGCTACGCGCCGTTTTGCACACCAAACATCTGATGAATCCCGAAGTGCTGGCTGCCGCCCGCCGGATAGTGCGCCAGGTTGTTGAAGAAATTATGGCGCGACTGGCAAAGGAAGTTCGTCAGGCTTTTTCTGGTGTCCGCGATCGCCGTCGCCGTTCATTTATTCCACTGGCGCGTAATTTCGATTTCAAAAGTACTCTGCGCGCCAACCTGCAACACTGGCACCCACAACACGGCAAGTTGTATATCGAATCCCCCCGCTTTAACAGCCGTATTAAGCGCCACAGTGAACAATGGCAACTGGTCTTACTGGTCGATCAAAGCGGATCGATGGTCGATTCGGTGATCCACTCTGCGGTGATGGCGGCCTGTTTATGGCAGTTACCCGGCATTCGTACCCATCTGGTGGCGTTTGACACCAGCGTGGTTGATCTCACCGCCGACGTTGCCGATCCGGTAGAGTTATTAATGAAAGTACAATTAGGCGGCGGGACCAATATCGCCAGTGCCGTGGAGTATGGTCGGCAACTTATTGAACAACCAGCAAAAAGCATCATTATCCTCGTGAGCGATTTTTATGAAGGGGGTTCATCATCATTGCTGACGCATCAGGTGAAAAAGTGTGTCCAGAGCGGCATCAAAGTGCTGGGACTGGCAGCGCTCGATAGCACCGCAACACCTTGCTATGACCGCGATATGGCCCAGGCGCTGGTTAATGTCGGCGCACAAATAGCCGCGATGACGCCGGGCGAGCTGGCGACCTGGCTAGCGGAGAATCTTCAATCATGAATTCACTACGCCCGGAATTATTAGAACTGACACCACAGGCACTGACGGCGTTAAGCAATGCCGGTTTTGTTAAGCGCAGCCTTAAGGAACTGGAAAATGGCAATGTTCCAGAAATCAGTCATGAGAACGGCGCTTTAATCGCCACCTTCAGTGACGGTGTCCGTACCCAGCTGACGAACGGTCAGGCACTGAAAGAGGCTCAGTGCAGCTGCGGGGCCAGCGGCATGTGCCGTCATCGCGTGATGCTGGTGTTAAGTTATCAACGACTTTGCGCTACCGCCCAGCCCACGGAAAAAGAAGAAGAGTGGGATCCAGCAATCTGGCTGGAAGAACTGGCTACCCTGCCCGATGCCACCCGCAAACGCGCACAGGCGCTGGTCGCTAAAGGCATCACCATTGAGTTGTTCTGTTCGCCAGGGGAGATTCCCTCTGCTCGCTTACCAATGAGTGACGTACGTTTTTATTCCCGCAGTAGTATTCGCTTCGCGCGCTGTGATTGCATTGAAGGAACACTTTGCGAACATGTCGTGCTGGCGGTACAGGCCTTTGTCCAGGCCAAAGCGCAGCAAACAGAATTTACCCATTTGATCTGGCAGATGCGCAGCGAGCAAGTTGCCGCGAATGATGACCCATTTGCCAGCAACGAGGGCAACGCGTGTCGTCAATATGTTCAGCAATTAAGCCAGGCATTATGGCTTGGCGGTATCAGCCAGCCGCTCATCCATTACGAGGCAGCATTCAACCGCGCATTGCAGGCGGCAGAGACCTGCAACTGG
The DNA here is from genome assembly GCF_004212315.1 of Escherichia sp. E10V5. Taxonomy (NCBI): domain Bacteria; kingdom Pseudomonadati; phylum Pseudomonadota; class Gammaproteobacteria; order Enterobacterales; family Enterobacteriaceae; genus Escherichia; species Escherichia sp. E10V5. The sequence continues at coordinate 18,475 of NZ_RHJM01000035.1, read as the reverse complement.
CGCTGGGTGAGTGAATCAATACGACAGCTACGGGCAAGCGTTGATGCCTTCCACGCCCGCGCCAGCCACTACCACGCCGGAGAATGCTTGCGTCAGCTTGCGGCGTTAACCAGTCGCTTGAACAGTGCACAAGAAATGGCACGCCGCGACAGTGTTGGTGAAATTCCTCCCATGCCGTGGCGCACGGTGGTTGGCGCAGGCATTGCCGGAGAAGCAAAGCTTGATCATCTGCGGCTGGTGTCGCTAGGTATGCGTTGCTGGCAGGATATTGAGCAGTATGGTTTACGCATCTGGTTCACCGATCCCGACACCGGCAGTATTTTGCACCTTTCGCGCAGTTGGCCGAGAAGCGAACAGGAAAACTCACCGGCAGCCACACGTCGGCTGTTTAGTTTTCAGGCTGGCGCACTGGCAGGAGGGCAAATTGTTTCACAAGCCGCGCGTCGCAGTGCCGAAGGCGAGCTGCTGTTAGCTACTCGCAACCGCTTAAGCAGTGTTGTCCCACTGTCGCCTGATGCCTGGCAAATGCTGGGAGCGCCGTTGCGCCAGCCCGGCATTGAAGCTTTGCGGGAATACTTACACCTGCGCCCGCCAGTCTGCGTCCGGCCGCTTAATCAGGTGGATAATTTATTTATTCTGCCGGTGGCGGAGTGTATTTCGCTGGGATGGGACAGCAGCCGCCAGACGCTGGATGCGCAGGTGATTAGCGGCGAAGGTGAAAATAATGTGCTGACGTTATCGCTGCCAGCCTCTGCCTGTGCCCCCTTTGCGGTTGAACGCATGGCGGCGCTTTTGCAGCAGACGGATGATCCCGTGAATCTGGTTTCTGGGTTTGTCCGTTTTGTCGACGGGCAGTTAACGCTGGAGCCGCGGGTAATGATGACGCTAACCCGCGCCTGGGCGGTGGACGCTGAAACTGCGCCTGTTGCAGCACTACCTTCTGCCAACGTTCTTCCTGCGCCATCCACCGCGCATCAGTTGCTGATGCGCTGCCAGACATTGCTCATTCAACTGCTACATAACGGTTGGCACTATCAGGAACAAAGCGCTATTGGTCAGGCCGAATTGCTGGCGAATGAACTTACCGCAGTGGGTTTTTATCGGCTGGCGCATGTGTTGGCACAATTGCGTAACCCGGAATGCGATTCAAGGGTAGAAGCATTGAATAACTGTGTTTTACTTTGCGAGCAGTTATTACTGATGCTTGAGTAACAAGGAGGGCAAGATGCTTTTTATTAAGAGTTCTACTCCATTTCCGGACTGCTCAAAACAAGGTATAAAGCATATTCTATAGCGCCCTGGTGAGAGTCACCAGTTTCCTGATTTTGATAAAATGGAGTTTTACATGAAGGCTTTCAACAAGCTGTTTTCCCTCGTTGTTGCATCTGTTCTGGTTTTCTCTCTCGCAGGCTGCGGTGACAAAGAAGAATCTAAGAAATTTAGCGCTAACCTGAACGGTACTGAAATTGCCATTACTTATGTCTACAAAGGCGACAAAGTGATTAAGCAATCTTCAGAAACCAAAATTCAGTTTGCAACCATTGGTGCAACCACCAAAGAAGATGCAGCTAAGAAACTTGAGCCATTAAGCGCCAAATACAAAAACATTCCGGGCGTTGAAGAAAAATTAACCTATACCGATACTTACGCGCAGGAAAATGTAAATATCGATATGGAAAAAGTTGATCTGAAAGCCCTGCAGGGCATTTCCGGTATCAAGATGGGTGATGAAGATACCAGCAAAGGTGTCAGCATGAAGCAGATTGAACTGGTCATGGCTGCTGCTGGTTTTAAAGAAGTGAAATAATCTGTCGGCGGCCATGTTCTTGCATGGCCGCCATCTCGCCTTAGCTTTTCTTCACATGCTGGCGCGCTGCCAGTCCACGCAGAAAATAACGCAAGAATTGATCGCCGCATTCGCGGAAGTTTTTATGATCCGGGGCACGCATCATTGCAGTAATTTCCGGCATGGAAACGCGGAACTGCTGTTCGGTCAGGATCGCCAGAATGTCATCGGTTTTAAGCGAAAACGCGATGCGTAATTTTTTCAGCACGATGTTGTTATTAATGCGACGTTCCGGCTCCAGTGCCGGAGCAGACTCATCCCTGCCGCGTTTTTCGTAAATCAAACCATTCAGGAATGAAGACAAAACAATGTCCGGACAACGCTGAAAACCCTCTTCGTCTTCTTTACGTAGCCAGACGGCGATCTGTTCCGCGGTGGCTTCAACATTAGCCAGCGCCAGGATACGCACCAGGTCATTATTGTTGGCTTTCAAAATGTAGCGCACGCTGCGCAGAATATCGTTACTTAGCATGAGGCCTTCGGGTGTTAATGAGGCAAAAAGCCATTTTAGCAGTCTTTTACAGGCCAATCGCCTCTTTTAAACTTTTCAGATAACGGCGGCTGACAGGGACGGTTAATCCATTACGCAAAATCAACTCAGCCTGACCGTTATCTTCCAGGCGAATCTCCTGTAAATGCGCGAGGTTAACCAGATACTGTCGATGGCAGCGCAGTAGCGGTGTGCGGCTCTCCAGCGTGCGCAAAGTTAATTCTGTGAAGCCCTCTTTCCCTTCCTGGCTGATAACGTAAACACCGCTCATTCGACTACTAACAAACGCCACGTCTTTCATTTGCAGCAAATAAATACGACTATGACCGGTACAAGGGATAAATTTCAGCGCCTGCTGATTTTCCGGTAACAGTGAAACATCCTGCTTGCTGCGCTCCTGTCGCAAACGCACCAGTGTTTTCTCCAGCCGCGCTTCATCAATCGGCTTCAATAGATAATCAAAGGCATGTTCTTCAAAGGCTTTAATAGCGTATTCGTCAAACGCGGTGAGAAAAACGATATATGGGCGATGTTCCGGGTCGAGCATCCCCACCATTTCCAGACCGCTGATACGCGGCATCTGGATATCGAGAAACAGCACATCCGGGCGCAGTTTATGCACCGCGCCGATCCCTTCTACGGCGTTTGAACACTCGCCAACAATTTCAATATCACTCTGTTCCTGCAAAAATACGCGCAGATTCTCCCGTGCTAACGGTTCATCATCGACAATTAAGACTTTAATCATGCCTCATCCCTCCATGGTAGTCGTAACGTTATTCGGGTGTAACTATCAGGCTCACAGGCGACGCTTATCCCGTAGTCATCGCCAAACCGTTCACGTAAACGCTTATCCACCAGATTCATCCCCAGCCCGCTGGCATTGGTTGCCGGTTGATACAAACCGGCATTGTCTTCGATCTCCAGCATTAAATGTTGCCCATCACGTCGGGCGCTAATTGCCACTCTCCCCGTATCCAGGAGTTGTGATGTCCCATGTTTGATGGCGTTTTCCACTATCGGTTGTAGGGTAAACGCGGGCAATTGCTGCTGAGATAACGCCTCCGGAATAGAAATATTGACCTGCAACCGCGACTGGAAACGCGCCTTTTCAATTTGCAGATAAGCATTCACATGTTCAATTTCGTCGGCGAGAGTAACAAACTCCGAAGGCCGCTTTAAGTTTTTGCGGAAAAAAGTGGAAAGATACTGCACCAGCTGACTGGCCTGTTCGCTGTCACGGCGGATCACGGCTTTGATGGTGTTAAGCGCATTAAACAAAAAATGGGGATTGACCTGGGCGTGAAGCAGTTTGATCTCTGACTGGGTGAGCATCGCTTTTTGCCGCTCATACTGCCCGGCGAGGATCTGCGCCGAAAGCAGTTGTGCAATCCCCTCCCCCAGCGTGCGGTTGATCGAGCTGAACAGCCGATTTTTAGCTTCATACAATTTGATGGTACCCATCACCCGCTGATTTTCACCACGCAGAGGGATCACCAGCGTTGAGCCTAACTTGCACTGCGGATGCAAAGAGCAACGATAGGGCACTTCGTTGCCATCGGCGTAAACCACTTCTCCGGTTTCAATGGCTTTTAAGGTATAAGCCGAAGAAATCGGTTTGCCGGGTAAATGATGGTCGTCACCAATACCAGTAAAAGCCAACAGTTTCTCGCGATCGGTAATCGCTACCGCGCCAATATCCAGCTCCTGATACAGCACCTGGGCCACCTTCATACTGTTCACTTCGTTAAAGCCCTGGCGCAAAATGCCTTCCGTCGAGGCCGCAACTTTCAGCGCGGTAGCGGAAAAAGCCGAGGTGTATTTTTCAAACATCGCGCGCTTATCGAGCAAAATGCGCATAAACAGCGCCGCGCCCACGGTGTTGGTTACCATCATCGGCGCAGCGATATTACTCACCAGACGCACCGCATCTTCATAAGGCCGGGCAATCGCCAGGATGATCAGCATTTGCACCATTTCCGCGACGAACGTGACGGCACCAGCGGTAATGGGGTTAAAGACTTTATCGGTACGCCCGCGGCGGATCAGGATGCTATGTACCAGCCCGCCGAGCAATCCTTCGACGATCGTCGAGATCATGCAACTCAGCGCGGTCATGCCCCCCATTGAGTATCGATGTAGACCGCCGGTCAGACCAACCAACCCGCCTACGACCGGGCCACCGAGTAAGCCGCCCATCACCGCGCCAATCGCTCGCGTATTAGCAATCGAGTCGTCAATGTGCAGCCCGAACCAGGTGCCCATGATGCAGAAGATGGAAAAGACGATATAGCAGAGAAATTTGTGTGGCAGACGAACTGTGACCTGCATTAATGGTATGAATAATGGCGTTTTACTCATCAACCACGCAATGACCAGAAAAACGCACATCTGCTGAAGCAGCAGCAACACCAGATTAAAATCGTACATACCCGCAAACCACACGTCCCTTTAAAACGCGTAACATACATTGCTCGCGTTCAACTTTCTTTGAACTGTTGCAGAAAAATGAAAAATCGTGAGTACGATCACTCAAAACAACCTGGCAAAAACAAAATCATCCTAATCGAGATCAAAAAACGGCCAAAACTACCTGGTTCATAAAAGAACGTCTACAGTTATGCTGGGACCTCGCAAGCAAGGGTGGGACGATGGCGCTTTACACGATTGGTGAAGTGGCGTTGCTTTGTGATATCAACCCTGTCACGTTACGCGCGTGGCAGAGGCGTTATGGGCTGTTAAAACCGCAGCGCACAGACGGCGGTCATCGCCTGTTCAACGATGCCGATATCGACCGGATCCGGGAGATCAAACGCTGGATCGACAACGGTGTGCAGGTCAGCAAAGTTAAAATGCTACTCAGTAATGAGAATGTTGATGTGCAGAACGGCTGGCGCGATCAGCAAGAAACTCTGCTTAGTTACCTGCAAAGTGGCAACCTGCAAAGTCTGCGAATGTGGATCAAAGAGCGTGGTCAGGATTATCCCGCCCAGACGCTCACCACACATCTGTTCATTCCTCTGCGCCGACGGCTTCAGTGCCAACAACCGACTCTCCAGGCACTGCTGGCGATTCTGGACGGCGTACTGATCAACTACATCGCCATTTGCCTGGCTTCGGCACGTAAAAAACAAGGCAAAGATGCGCTGGTGGTTGGCTGGAATATTCAGGATACCACCCGTCTGTGGCTGGAGGGCTGGATTGCCAGTCAACAAGGATGGCGCATTGATGTCCTCGCCCACTCGCTCAATCAACTACGCCCTGAACTGTTTGAAGGCCGTACATTGCTGGTGTGGTGCGGTGAAAATCGAACCTCCGCCCAACAGCAGCAACTCACCAGTTGGCAGGAACAAGGGCATGATATTTTCTCACTCGGCATTTAATGATTCGTTAACAAATGCGCTTTACTGTACAATCCTTTCGTTAACATAAGGAGTGCATTATGCGCATAGCTAAAATTGGGGTTATCGCCCTGTTCCTGTTTATGGCGTTAGGCGGTATCGGTGGCGTAATGCTCGCAGGTTATACCTTTATTTTGCGTGCTGGCTAAGCGCCTGCACCAGCCGTTCAAACAGGCGGTCTACGATGATCGCCGCCAGTGCCACCAGTAACGCCCCCTGAATCACATAAGCGGTATTAAATCCGCTAAGCCCGATGATGATGGGCGTACCCAGCGTACTGGCCCCAACCGTTGAGGCGATCGTCGCCGTGCCAATGTTGATAATTACTGAAGTCCGCACGCCTGCCAGAATCACCGGCGCTGCCAGCGGTAACTCGACTTTGCGCAGTCGCTGACTACGGCTCATTCCCATGCCTTTGGCAACTTCGGTCACGCTGGCATCAATCGATCCCAACCCGGCAAGTGTCGCCTGCAAGATGGGGAGCACGCCGTAAAGGATCAGCGCGATAATCGCCGGTTGCTGACCAAAGCCGATTACCGGAACGGCAATCGCCAGCACCGCGACGGGCGGAAAAGTCTGCCCAACGGCGGCAATAGTTTCCACCATCGGGCGAAATTCCGCGCCCCACGGGCGAGTGACAGCAATTCCAGCACCAGTGCCAATGATCACCGCAAATAAACTCGAAATTCCCACCAACCAGAAATGAGCCAGTGCCAGAGCTGCAAAACTTTCTTGTTGATAAACGGGTCGTGGCAGTTGTGGGAACAAGGCAGCAAACAGCGGCTGGCTGTAAGGCAGCCAGAAGATCAGCGCCACAAACAGAGCAATGAGCCAGAACAGCGGATCGCGCCATATCTTCATACGCTTACGCCCCCACCAGCAGATCCTGAAAATGCAGCGTGCCGCAAGGCTGGCCCTGCGTGTTGACCACCGGCAGCACTTCGCATCCCCGCGCAACAAACAGGGAGAGCGCATCGCGTAGCGTCATCTCTTCTGCCAGCGCCTCACCTTCAGCCCGTTCTTCGCGGCGCACGTAATCTGCCACACTACGTAACGAAAGCAGGCGCACACCCAGTTCACTACGCCCAAAAAACTGGCGGACAAAATCGTTTGCCGGACGAGTCAGCATCGCCAGCGGATTGCCCTGCTGCACCACTTCACCGTGATCCATTAACACCAGATGTTCTGCCAGCCGTAGTGCTTCATCAATATCATGAGTGACCAGCACAATGGTGCGCCCCAGCAAACGGTGAATGCGCGTCATCTCTTGTTGCAACGCGCCGCGCGTTACCGGGTCCAGCGCGCCAAAGGGTTCATCCATCAGTAAGACTTGCGGATCGGCAGCCAACGCGCGCGCCACTCCCACACGTTGCTGCTGACCGCCGGAAAGCTGATGCGGATAACGCTCACGCAAATTCGGTTCCAGCCCCAGTAACGCCATTAGTTCGTCGATACGATCGTCAATCCGCGCCCGCGACCATTTTTGTAATTGCGGCACGGTGGCGATGTTTTGCGCCACGCTCCAGTGGGGAAACAGGCCAATAGATTGAATGGCATAGCCCATCCGGCGGCGCAACTCCAGCACTGGCAGCGAACGAATTTCTTCTCCGGCAAAGCGGATCACTCCGCTGTCATGCTCCACCAGGCGGTTAATCATTTTCAGGGTGGTGGATTTACCGGAGCCAGATGTACCGATCAGCACCGAAAAACTCCCTTCCTGAAAATTGAGATTGAGATCGTTAACGGCTTTTTGTGCGCCGAACAGTTTGCTTACATGGCTAAATTCAATCATTACGTTTCACCTTCAGCAGTGCGATAAGCAAATCGAACAGCGCGTCGGTAAGCACCGCCAGTACAATTACCGGGCTCACCCCCAGCAACACTAAATCAATGGCACTGCTTAACAGCCCCTGGAAAACCAACGCCCCAAAGCCACCCGCACCAATTAACGCCGCAATCACCGCCATACCGACGGTCTGCACCATCACCACCCGCAGGCTGCGCAGAAATACTGGCAGCGCCAGCGGTAACTGGACATGCAGGAAACGCTGCGCCCCGCTCATACCCATCGCTGTGGCGCTCTCCAGCACATCACGCGGGATCTGGTTCAAGCCGACTACCACGCCGCGCACCAGAGGCAGCAAAGCATAGAGCACCAGCGCTATCAGTGCTGGCGTCATGCCTGTTCCTGCCACACCAAGCGTACCCAGCAACGGAAAGGCAGTAACCAGCGCGGCAAGCGGCGCAATCAACAGGCCAAAAAGCGCCACCGAAGGCACGGTCTGAATGACATTGAGCAGAGAAAAAATCGCTCCCTGCCGCGCAGTGGAAAAGTAGCACCAGACGCCCAGCGGCACGCCAATCACTAACGCAGGCAGCACCGCACCAAACAGCAACATCAGATGTTGTGTCAGCGCGTCGTCAAACACATCCTGACGGTTGGCGTATTCTTTCATTAGCGAGAGATCGTTAAGCGCGCCGGAGTACAGCAACCACAGCGGAATGATGGCAATCTGCATATGCAACAACCAGCGCCACAGCGGATGCGTGGAGATTCGGCGGATGGCATCGCTACAGGCCAGCAATGCCAGCGCCGCAGCCAGCCAGAAACCACTGCCGAGGCTGGTACGCGCCAGCGCACTGCCATTTTGCGCCAGTTGTGTCGCCGCCTTTCCAGCTCCCCACACCAGCAATACGAAGACGAATTGCGCCAGAATGAGTGCAAAAATGCTGCCTTTTCTACCGGGAATAAAACAGGCAGTCAGCCAGGCGCAACCAACGCCCACCAGCATCCAGATCGTTTGTGGCCACAGTTGCCAGAGATAACGTCCCTCACCAGAGACTAACCTGTTAGGTGCATAGCTGATAAACGGCAGCGCCGCTGCGATTGCCGTCAGCAACAGCAGCAGCGCCAGAACAGGATTAATACGTAGATAAGACACGGGAAATTACTTCGTCCACCCTTTTTGTTTCAGATAGTCGGCAGCCACTTTTTTGGCATCCAGTCCTTCAACGGCAATGCTGGCATTCAGTTTTTGTAACGTTTTTTCATCGAGGCTGGCGAAGACTGGCTGTAGCCACTGTGCCATTTGCGGATACTCTTTCAACACCGACTCACGCACCACTGGCGCAGGCGCGTAGATAGGTTGCACGCCTTGCGGATCGCTTAAGGTTTGCAGCCCCAGCGCCGCGACCGGGCCGTCAGTGCCGTAAGCCATTGCGGCATTAACGCCAGAGGTTTGCTGGGCAGCGGCTTTGATCGTCACCGCCGTGTCGCCACCGGCCAGTGACAGCAACTGATCCTGATCGAGTTTAAAGCCATAGGCTTTTTCAAAAGCGGGTAACGCATCGGCGCGTTCGATAAACTCTGCCGAGGCTGCCAGTTTGAAGGTGCCGCCCTCTTTCAGATAACGGCTCAGGTCGGCAAGCGAAGTGAGTTTGTTTTTCTCTGCCACATCCTGGCGCACGGCGATGGTCCAGGTGTTATTCGCAGGTGCGGGCGTCAGCCAGATTAACTTGTTTTGCTCCGCATCGAGCTTTTTGACTTTCTCGTAGCCCTGCCCGGCATTTTTCCACGCTGCATCGTTTTCATCTTTAAAGAAGAAAGCACCATTGCCGGTATATTCCGGATAGATATCCAGTTCGCCGGAAGTAATTGCCCCGCGCACCACGGGTGTCGTTCCCAACTGGACTTTATTCACCGTCGGTACGCCGTGGCTTTCGAGTACCTGCAAGATGATGTTGCCGAGTAGTGCGCCTTCAGTATCGATTTTCGAACCGACTTTAACGGGGGAAGCCGCCTGTAGCGGCAGGCTCACAGCTGCCAACATAACCAGTGAACCCGCCCAGAGCTTTGAGAGTGGCATGATGCTTTCCTCATTCTTTTACTGTTGTTTTCAGCGAATTAAGAGAAAAGCATAGTTGATAATAGCGGGGTTAGCCTGACAGGGCGGATTCAGTTGCAGAATCAGATAAATACTTAAAGGGCATATCTTGCCCGGTGTATCTTGCCGGATGCGGCGCTACAAAGGGTAAAAATTAAACAAGTTGCAAACACCCTGTAGGCCTGATAAGCGCAGCGCATCAGGCAAAGGGCGCAAATTTCGCGCCCTTACTAAAGCATTACAGCAACTCAAACTCGCCTTTCTTAACGCGTGCGGAATCAGTGCCGATAAAGACATTGAACTTACCAGGCTCGGCATCATACTTCATCTGCTGATTCCAGAACTTCAGCGCCTCAATATCGATTGGGAAGCTGACGGTCTGAGTTTCGCCCGGTTTCAGGGTGATTTTCTCAAAACCTTTCAGCTGCTTCACCGGACGACTCATGGAAGCCGTTACATCCTGCAGGTACATCTGAATCACCGTTGCCCCTTCGCGCTTACCGGTGTTCGTCACCTGCACGCTGGCGGTCACTTTACCGTCACGCTTCATGGTCGGCGCAGAAAGTTTCACATCAGAGACGGTGAAAGTGGTGTAGCTCAGACCATAGCCGAACGGATAAAGCGCCCCGTTAGCTTCGTCAAAATAGCGCGAAGTGTATTTGTTCGGCTTGTCGGCATTATACGGACGACCGGTATTCAGATGGCTGTAGTAAACCGGGATCTGCCCGACAGAACGCGGGAAGGACATCGGCAGCTTACCGGACGGGTTGTAATCACCAAACAACACATCGGCAATCGCATTACCCCCTTCCGTACCCGCAAACCAGGTTTCCAGAATCGCGTCGGCCTGCTGATCTTCTTTCACCAACGCCAGCGGGCGACCGTTCATCAGCACCAGCACCAGCGGTTTTCCGGTGGCTTTCAGCGCCGCAATCAAATCGCGCTGGCTTTGCGGAATAGTGATATCGGTCCGGCTGGAGGCTTCGTGCGCCATCCCCTGGGCTTCACCGACCACAGCCACTACCACATCAGATTGTTTCGCCGTCTGCACCGCTTCATCAATCATCTCTTGCGGCGAGCGCGGATCGACTTTGACTGCTTCTTCATACTGATTCAGGAAATCGATAATACCTTTGTCACTGGTAACGTTCGCCCCTTTGGCATACAGCACCTTGCCGTTTTCCCCGACGGCATTTTTAATCCCGGTCAGTACAGTAACGGATTGATCGGCAACACCAGCTGCGGACCAGCTGCCCATCACGTCACGTTTGCTGTCCGCCAGTGGACCAACCACCGCAATGGTTGCCGACTTTTTCAGCGGCAGGGTTTCAAGGCGGTTTTTCAGCAACACCAGGCTTTCGCGCGCTACTTCACGTGCTTCTTTGCGGTGCAGGCGGCTTTCGGCATTGGTATCAACCGGGTCAGACTCTTTCGGACCAAGATGGCTGTATGGGTCGTTAAATAACCCCATATCATATTTAACGTTCAGTACATGGCGGGCAGCGTCGTCCAGCTCTTCCATCGTCACTTTGCCGGACTTGATCAACCCAGGCAGATACTTCGAGTAATACTCGTCACTCATGCTCATGTTGATCCCGGACTTAAGCGCCACGCGCACCGCATCTTCCGGGTCTGCCGCCGTGCCATGTTTAATCAGCTCTTTGATTGCACCGTGATCGGAAACCGTGATGCCTTTAAAGCCCCACTGGTCGCGCAGAACATCTTTCAGCAGCCAGGAATCAGAAGTTGCAGGCGTGCCGTTGAGTGAGTTCAGCGCCACCATCACCGCGCCGCTGCCTGCGTCCAGCCCCGCTTTGTACGGCGGCATATAGTCATTAAACAGGCGCTGCGGGCTCATATCGACGGTGTTGTACTCTTTACCGCCTTCAACCGCACCGTAAGCAGCAAAGTGTTTGACGCTGGTCATCACCGAGTAGCGATCTGCCGGGCTTTTACCCTGCATCGCTTCAACCATGGTTTTACCCATAATTGAGGTGAGATACGTATCTTCACCAAAACCTTCGGAAGCGCGACCCCAGCGAGGATCGCGCGAGACATCGACCATCGGCGCCCAGGTCATGTTCAGGCCATCGTCCGCCGCTTCATAAGCTGAAACGCGCCCGACGGTTTTCACTGCGTCGAGGTTAAAAGAGGACGCCAGACCGAGGCTAATCGGGAAAACTGTGCGCTGACCGTGCAGCACGTCGTAGGCAAAGAAGAGAGGAATTTTCAGGCGGCTCAGTTCCATCACTTGATCCTGCATGGCGCGGATATCCTGACGGGTTACGGTATTAAAAATCGCTCCCACCTGCCCGTCTTTGATCATCTCGCGGATCGCCTCTTTCGGGTTATCCGGACCAACGCTGATTAAACGCAGCTGACCAATTTTCTCATCGACCGTCATTTTCTTGAGCAGCTCGGTGACGAACGCATCCCGCGCTTCGGGCGTTAATGGATGGTTGCCGAATAAATCATCCGCCAGTGCTGGCTGTAGGGCCAGACTCACCGCGATACCTACTGAACATAGCCATTTCATGTGGATTATTCTTCCTCTGTTGCCCGACGTGGCAGCGAAAATGGTGCAAAAGCGGTAGTTTGCCATAACCCTGATAGAGAGAGAAAAAGAAAGCTCAGTTTATTGTCTGAATTTTCAAAATATTCACTCGCTGAATTGTCATACAAGGCGCTATTCTAGTTTGTGATGTTTTTTCGCCACCACAAGGAGTGGAAAATGTCTTCCATGACAACAACTGATAATAAAACCTTTTTGAATGAACTTGCCCGTCTGGTCGGTTCTTCATATCTGCTCACCGATCCCGCAAAAACGGCCCGCTATCGCAAGGGCTTCCGCTCCGGTCAGGGTGACGCGCTGGCCGTTGTTCTTCCAGGCTCGCTACTGGAATTGTGGCGAGTACTGAAAGCCTGCGTCACCGCCGACAAAATTATTCTGATGCAGGCCGCCAATACGGGTCTGACCGAAGGCTCGACACCAAATGGTAACGATTATGATCGCGATATCGTGATCATCAGCACCCTGCGCCTCGACAAGCTGCATGTTCTCGGTAAGGGCGAACAGGTGCTGGCGTATCCTGGCACTACGCTCTATTCGCTGGAAAAAGCCCTCAAACCATTAGGCCGTGAACCGCACTCGGTGATTGGTTCGTCGTGTATAGGCGCATCGGTCATCGGCGGTATCTGTAACAACTCCGGCGGCTCACTGGTGCAGCGTGGTCCGGCGTATACCGAAATGTCGTTGTTTGCACGCATTGATGAAAACGGCAAACTGACGCTGGTCAACCATCTGGGGATTGATCTGGGCGAAACGCCGGAGCAGATCCTCAGCAGGCTGGATGACGATCGCATCAAAGAGGATGATGTGCACCACGATGGTCGCCACGCCCACGATTATGACTATGTTCATCGCGTGCGTGATATCGAAGCCGACACACCTGCACGTTATAACGCCGATCCGGATCGCCTGTTTGAATCCTCCGGTTGCGCCGGAAAACTGGCCGTCTTCGCCGTGCGTCTCGACACCTTTGCAGCGGAAAAAAATCAGCAGGTGTTTTATATCGGCACCAACCAGCCGGACGTGCTGACCGAAATCCGCCGCCATATTCTGGCTAATTTCGAAAATCTGCCGGTTGCCGGGGAATACATGCACCGGGATATCTACGATATTGCAGAAAAATACGGCAAAGACACCTTCCTGATGATCGACAAACTAGGCACCGACAAGATGCCGTTATTCTTTAATCTCAAGGGACGTACCGATGCGATGCTGGAGAAGGTGAAGTTCTTCCGCCCACACTTTACCGATCTCGCAATGCAGAAATTCAGTCATTTGTTCCCCAGTCATTTGCCACCGCGCATGAAAAGCTGGCGCGATAAATATGAACATCATCTGCTGTTAAAAATGGCGGGGGATGGCGTGGGCGAAGCAAAATCCTGGCTGGTAGATTTTTTCAAACAGGCCGAAGGCGATTTCTTTGTCTGTACGCCGGAAGAAGGCAGTAAAGCGTTTTTACACCGTTTCGCGGCGGCAGGCGCAGCGATACGTTATCAGGCCGTGCATTCCGATGAAGTCGAAGACATTCTGGCGCTGGATATTGCTCTGCGGCGTAATGACACCGAGTGGTATGAACATCTGCCGCCGGAAATCGACAGCCAGCTGGTGCATAAGCTCTATTACGGGCATTTTATGTGCTACGTCTTCCACCAGGATTACATCGTTAAGAAAGGCGTGGATGTGCATGCGCTGAAGGAACAGATGCTGGAATTGTTACGCCAGCGCGGCGCGCAATATCCTGCCGAGCATAACGTCGGTCATTTGTATAAAGCACCGGAGACGCTGCAAAAGTTTTATCGTGAAAACGATCCAACTAACAGTATGAATCCGGGGATCGGTAAAACCAGTAAGCGGAAAAACTGGCAAGAAGTGGAGTAAATACGGCTGGATGCCTGATGCGCAAGCACCGCATCAGGCACGGGCAACGAATGCCGGATGCGGCGTGAACGCCTTCTCCGGCCTACGGGCAAGCAAACTTAATCGTTCTGTGCCGTCTGCCCTGCCGCCGCCATCTGGGCGGCCTTTTGTTTTTTATAACTCAATGCCGCTGCCGGAACGGGCATCACTTTGCCGGTTTCAATCCATGTACGCAGGCGGCTGGCATCGGCAAAATGGGTATATTTGCCAAACGCATCCATCACCACCAGCGCCACTGGTTTATTATTGAAAACCGTGCGCATCACCAGGCAATGCCCTGCGGCATTGGTAAAGCCGGTTTTGGTTAGCTGGATATTCCAGTTATCGCGATACACCAGATGGTTAGTATTGCGGAATGGCAGCGTATACGACGGATTAGAGAAGGTCGCCATATCTTCACGGGTGGTACTTAACTGACCGATCAACGGATATTGTTTGGTGGCAATCAACAATTTGGTCAGATCACGGGCAGTCGAAACGTTATGCACTGATAGCCCGGTCGGTTCAACGAAGCGCGTGTTATTCATCCCGAGAGCTTTTGCTTTCGCATTCATTGCTTTAATAAATGCGTTATAACCGCCAGGATAATGATGTGCCAGGCTCGCCGCCGCGCGGTTTTCCGAAGACATCAACGCCAGCAGCAGCATATCTTTACGGCTGATTTCACTGTTCAGTCGTACGCGCGAATAGACCCCTTTCATCTCCGGCGTCTGGCTGATGTCTACTTTTAGTTTCTCATCCAGCGGCAGTCGTGCATCCAGCACAACCATCGCAGTCATTAATTTGGTGATTGAGGCAATCGGACGCACCAGATCCGGGTGGTTCGAATAGATCACTTTGTTGGTATTAAGATCAACAATCATCGCGCTACCGGAAGCAATTTCCGGCTGCGAAGCAGTGGTAGCGGCTGCCGTTTTCGCAGCGGCCTGCGGTGCAAAAGGCACAGCCAGCATCAGGGCCAGGCTAAATAAAGAAACTCGAAATTTCGGCATGATGAGCATTCAAATAGTGGTTCACGCGCACGGGTTGCGCACCGCCGGAGTAAGGATTTACTGAGGCTAGCGAAGCCATCATAACGAGCAAAAAGTGCGGTCGTCAAAGGAGAATCGTGAGGAAATGCTGCATTGCTGACATTTACGCCAGCAATGCAACGCAAAAGAACTTTCTAGAACAGACGATAACCGTACCCCCAAAGTATGACGGTAAGGGCGAGCAGGACTTCCAGTACCAGCACACCAATCGCCAGTGTCGAACTGGAGAAGCTAAGACCTTCCTCTTTGTTGATATTCAGGAAGCTTGGAATACCGAGATAAAGCAGATACCCCGTGTAAAACAGCGCCACCGTGCCAACCAGAGCACACAGCCAGACCAGCGGGTAAAGCGCTACCAGACCGCTGAGAAACAGCGGCGTCGCGACGTATCCCGCGAAGACCATACAGTGCGCAAGCGACGGGCGCTGTGGGTAATTGCGCGCCATCCACCAAATAACCCGCCCCATCACCGCGACCCCAGCCAGCATCACGCCATAAAACAAGACAGCCAACGCCAGTCCGGTAAACCAGGATAACTTCAGGATAGTGCCATCGCCAAAATTCCAGCCGATTTGCGTGGTGCCAATGAAGGCGCAAATCACCGGAATCGCCGCCATCAGCAAAACGTGGTGGGTGTAGTGGTGAGAAATCGTTTCGTTTTCACGATTAATTACCTGCATTTCACGATCGGGATGGGAAAACAGTCCCCAGACATGGCTCATACCGCCCCCTTGTTGTGAGTTCATGAACCTGACAGTTCAAGTATAAGTCAGCTTGTGATTATTTTTTGCGCGATCACTAAATTAGTGCACTGCTCTGCGGGGCTTTTTCTGCGTAAATAATTTACTAGGTGTATGCTTACAGGCAACCAAAGGGAGACAGACTGGCCTATGGATATTAATACGCTTATTTCACAATATGGTTATGCCGCGCTGGTACTTGGCAGTCTGGCAGAGGGTGAAACCGTCACCTTGCTCGGTGGTGTTGCCGCGCATCAGGGGCTGCTGAAATTCCCGTTGGTGGTACTTTCCGTAGCACTTGGCGGCATGATTGGCGACCAGGCGCTTTATCTGTGCGGGCGGCGGTTTGGCGGCAAGCTGTTACGACGTTTATCAAAACATCAGGACAAAATTGAACGGGCGCAGAAGCTGATCCAACGTCATCCGTATCTGTTTGTTATTGGTACACGTTTTATGTATGGCTTTCGGGTGATTGGTCCGACGCTGATTGGCGCTAGTCAGCTACCGCCGAAAATATTTCTACCGCTGAATATTCTCGGCGCATTTGCCTGGGCGCTGATTTTTACCACCATTGGCTACGCAGGTGGCCAAGTGATTGCGCCGTGGTTGCACGAACTTGACCAACATTTGAAGCACTGGGTTTGGTTGATTCTGGTTGTAGCTCTGGTGGTTGGTGTTCGCTGGTGGCTGAAACGGCGCGGGAAATGAAACGCCGGTGAGGTCCAACGTTTCTCTGCTTAATACTTGATAAATGAGACATCAACCGCGTTTATAGCCCCCGCCCAGCGCACTGGTGAGTTGAATGGAGGCATCCAGCCATTGCCCTTGCAAAAGCAGGCCGTTGGCTCGTTCGCGAAGCGCCGGAATTCTGGCTTCACTGACGCGGGAACCCGCGATGATGCCCGCGTTAAATCGCGCCTGTGCCAGCCCCACCACTCGCATGGCATCGCGCTCAATTTGTGCCTGATGCTGGTTTTTCTCTGCCAGTATCTGCACCTGACTCGCCGCCCGCGCCACATCGTTCACCGCCTCGACCACTGCTTTGTTGTAGTTGGCAATCGACAAGTTGCTTTCGGCTTTCGCAATATCAAGATTGGCATTAAGTCTGCCGCTGTCGAATATTGGCAATGTCAGCCCCGCCGTGACGCCCATCTGTTGGGCGGAGCTACGAAAAAGATCGCTTAAATGCAAAGCATCCTGTTGCAGGAAGGCCATCAGATTGATGTCGGGATAAAATGCCGCTTTTGCTGCGTCGATGGTACTTAACGACGACTCGACATACCAATGCGCCGCCTGCAAATCTGCCCGCCGGGCCAGCAAGGAATATCCCAGTTCATCAGGAAGCTGGCTTGCCACTTTCGGCAACGTGACCGGATGCAGCTTCAATGCGCTTTTCTGATGGTTGGTGAGCGCACTTAATCGCGCCTCGATAATTTTCATTTTACCCGCGACATCGTTGAGCTGTTGCTGGGTTTTACTGGCATTAATATCGGTTTCCACACCTTCAACCGAAGAGGTAATTCCACGCTGATAGAGCTGGCGATCGGTCGCAATAATGGTGTTCTGCTCTTTTTCGATTTGCAGCAAAACCGTGTTCAACGCCGCCTGAGTTTGCCAATCCCAATACAAACGGGCCACGCTGCCAGCCAGCAATTGCCGGGTCTGCTCACGTTCCGCCACCCGAGCTTTTACTGAACCGAGGCGAGCAGTAACTTCCGCCCGATTCTTTCCCCAGATATCAAGATGCCAGCCCGCCGTTAAACCAAAAGTACCGTTGGTATACCACGGCCCCGTGGTGCCGGCAGCAGGATCGTTCAGGGCAAACGGCCCCATTAACCCTTCAGCCGACATTTTTTGCCGTTGCATATCCGCAGAAAAATCTACCTGTGGGCCATCCTGGGTCGCTACTGCTTTCGCCTGCGCTTCAGCCAGTTGAATGCGCTGTTCAGCCACCTGCATATCCGGCGCGTTCTGTATTGCATTATTAATTAAGGAAGTGAGTTGATTATCGTGGTATTCCAGCCACCACTGGCTGTCTGGCCAACCGTTTTTCAATGCCGCAGGTAACGCAGTGTCCACTTGCGTGGCAGGCGTTTGCAGGTTTAACGCCTGACGAGTTTCGTGCACAGGCGCACACCCAGCCAACAAAATTAAAAGCGGAAAACAGAAGCTTGCTGCATTAAATGAATCACGATTCATGGGGAATAATCAGGTAAGAAACGGTGCGCGGAGATTACCGTGTGCGGCGAAATATTTTTTAGTTTCACGTGGCAATACATCAGCGGAAATAAAACGACATATCCAGAAAAATATACAATAAGTGAATGATATCCTCTGATTTATCTTAATCGTTTATGAATGAGGGCAAAGAGTTTCATTTTTTCCTATACTTATTCAGCACTCACAAATAAAGGAACGCCAATGAAAATTATACTCTGGGCAGTATTGATTATTTTCCTGATTGGGCTACTGGTGGTGACTGGCGTATTTAAGATGATATTTTAAAAATCAGATATGGCTTATAAGTTGTCAGGCTAGTAATTAGATGTTTTGTGTACTTGATTTGCAAACAGCTCCGGTGTTGGTGGCGTCAAAAT
>NZ_RHJM01000034.1:0-131850 GCF_004212315.1 Escherichia sp. E10V5 | reverse complement strand
AAATAATTTTCCGAATGCGCGTTTTTTCAGCAAAACACCTGTGAGCGTGCCATAAAACAAGCAATTTGCCGTTTTTGCAACCGCAATCACACTTCCAGGTGGCATACTAAAGAGGAATAAAAAGAAAAAGGAAGATAAGTAATGCCTTTAAGCGCACAACAGTTAGCTGCACAGAAAAACCTTTCATATGTTCTGGCTGAGAAGCTGGCACAACGAATCTTAAAAGGTGAATACGCACCTGGCACCATTTTGCCGGGTGAAATTGAACTGGGTGAGCAATTTGGTGTGAGTCGTACTGCGGTACGCGAAGCGGTCAAGACGTTAACAGCAAAGGGGATGGTTTTACCGCGTCCACGAATTGGTACTCGGGTCATGCCACAATCCAACTGGAACTTTCTTGATCAGGAATTACTCACCTGGTGGATGACAGAAGAGAACTTTCATCAGGTCATTGATCACTTTCTGGTTATGCGTATATGTCTGGAGCCGCAAGCCTGTTTACTGGCTGCAACGGTAGGAACAGCAGAACAGAAGGCGCATCTCAACACGCTAATGGCCGAAATGGTCGCATTAAAAGATAACTTTCGCCGAGAACGTTGGGTTGAGGTCGATATGGCCTGGCATGAGCACATCTATGAAATGAGCGCCAATCCGTTTTTGACCTCTTTCGCCTCGCTATTCCATTCGGTTTATCACACTTACTTCACGTCAATAACCAGTGACACCGTGATAAAGCTGGATCTGCACCAGGCGATCGTCGATGCGATTATCCAAAGCGATGGCAACGCGGCATTTAAGGCTTGTCAGGCGCTACTACGCACTCCGGATAAGTGATAACCAGACAAAGGGACATTGAATGAGCGAGAAAAAGAAGCGCAGTATGGCGGGTTTGCCATGGATTGCGGCGATGGCTTTCTTCATGCAGGCACTTGATGCCACTATCCTGAATACAGCCCTACCCGATATCGCTCATAGTCTTAATCGCTCCCCCCTCGCTATGCAATCGGCCATCATCAGTTACACGCTGACGGTGGCGATGCTTATTCCGGTCAGCGGATGGCTGGCCGATCGCTTCGGCACACGCCGCGTTTTTACCATTGCCGTTAGCTTGTTCACGTTGGGTTCTCTGGCCTGCGCACTCTCAAACTCGCTGCCACAACTGGTTGTCTTCCGTGTTATTCAGGGGATAGGCGGCGCAATGATGATGCCGGTTGCTCGCCTGGCGTTACTACGCGCATACCCACGCAATGAACTCCTCCCTGTACTGAATTTTGTCGCTATGCCGGGTCTGGTAGGGCCGATTTTAGGGCCCGTTCTTGGGGGCATGTTAGTCACGTGGGCAACATGGCACTGGATCTTTTTAATCAATATTCCCATTGGTATTGCGGGCCTTCTTTACGCTCGCAAACATATGCCCAACTTCACCACAGCACGTCGAAAATTTGATATCACTGGTTTCTTACTGTTTGGTCTTAGCCTTGTGCTCTTCTCAAGTGGAATAGAGCTGTTTGGTGAGAAAATTGTTGAAACCTGGATAGCCTTGACGGTCATTGTGGCCAGCATAGTGTTACTGCTTCTCTATATCCTCCATGCGCGACGAACGCCAAACCCATTAATTTCATTAAATTTATTTAAAACCCGCACTTTCTCGATCGGTATCGTAGGCAATATTGCAACCCGTCTGGGGACCGGCTGTGTACCGTTCCTTATGCCATTGATGTTACAGGTAGGATTTGGTTATCAGGCGTTTATTGCTGGCTGCATGATGGCACCGATAGCGTTAGGCTCCATTATTGCGAAATCGATGGTTACGCAGGTTTTACGGCGTCTGGGCTATCGCCATACGTTAGTGGGAATTACGGTGATTATTGGTTTGATGATCGCCCAGTTCTCATTGCAATCTCCGGCAATGGCGATCTGGATGCTAATTTTGCCGTTGTTTATTTTAGGGATGGCGATGTCGACGCAATTTACCGCGATGAATACCATAACACTTGCCGATCTGACCGATGACAACGCCAGCAGTGGTAATAGCGTTCTGGCTGTCACGCAACAGTTGTCGATCAGTTTAGGTGTAGCCGTTAGCGCAGCCGTTCTTCGCGTTTACGAAGGGATGGAAGGTACGACGATTGTTGAACAATTCCACTATACGTTTATTACGATGGGGATGATTACGGTTGCTTCAGCAGCGATGTTCATGCTCCTGAAGGCAACTGATGGTAATAATTTGATTAAACGCCAGCAAAAATCTAAGCCGAGCCGCGCGCCATCAGAATCGGAGTAAGTTGTAATCGTTGTTGCTGTAAGGTTGGCTGCGCCATTCGGTGGATGAGTACATCAATCGCCAGCTCTCCCAATTCATCTTTCGGTTGATGGATAGTGGTGAGCGGTGGCGTCATATAACGTGCCAGTTCAATATCGTCATAACCAATCACCGCGATATCCTGCGGGACATGCAATCCAGCCTGGTACAACGCCTGGTAAACACCCACTGCCATTGCGTCATTTCCGGTAAAGACCGCCTGAGGACGCAGAGGATGTGATAACAGCTGTCGCATCGCGTCAAACCCGCCGTTAAATTCAAAATCGCCAGTCACTTCATAGCCATCGGGAATGTCGAGGCCAGCACGTTTCATCGCCGCCCGATAACCTTCCAGCCGCAATCGGGCAGGCGTTTTATCCAGAGGCCCGGTAATACAGGCGATACGAGTATGACCTTTGTCGATCAGATATTGCGTTGCTAAATCGCCTCCCAGCAACGAGTTATCCTGAATGAGATCGCTGTCGCCATCGAACGGCGCCCAGTCCATCATCACGGTAGGCACAGTCGGATAACGTTGCATGATTTCACGCGAAGGCTGATGCGTTTCGGTGCACAGTAACAGCAAGCCATCAACACGCTTTTGCATCAACGTTTCCAGATTACGATTCATTCGCTGCTCATCGCCTTCGGTATTACAAAGGACAAGACTATAACCGCGCTCGAAGCAGCTGCGTTCAACACCACGCACCAGTTCTGAATAGAAAGGATTGGTACTGGCAGTGATCAACATGCCAATGGTATGTGTTTGATTGAGTTTGAGGCTACGCGCCAGAGCTGATGGCGCGTAATTGAGTTCTTTAATCGCCGCTTCAACTTTGGCGGTAATCGCTTCACTGACGAAGCGATCTTTATTGATGACGTGAGAAACTGTTGAGGTAGAAACGCCCGCCAGGCGGGCAACATCTTTCATTGTAGCCAAGCGTCACCTCTGCCTGTCTAAAAATGCGTCGATCTCTTCACGCCACGGTACGGAAGGTTGTGCACCTTTACGTGTTACGGCAATCGCAGCGGCGGCATGGGCAAAACGAATCGCCTCTGGTAATGGTTTTTCTTCCAGCAACGCCGTGATTAACGCGCCGTTAAAGGTATCTCCGGCAGCAATGGTATCGACAGCCTGCACCCGGAATCCAGGAACGCGCTGACCTTCACCATTCACGCTAGCCCATACACCACGACTTCCTAAAGTAATCAGTACAGTACGGATACCTTTTTCATGCAGTACCTGCGCCGCCTTCGCCGCATCGTCATCATTTTCAACACGAATACCGGTGAGCTTTTCTGCTTCCGTTTCGTTTGGCGTAATAATGTCCACCAGCGCCAACAGTTCGTCAGGAAGTTCGCGAGCCGGGGCCGGGTTAAGCGCAACGATAGTCTTATTTTGATGGGCAATTTTCGCTGCTGCCATCACACTTTCGAGTGGTGATTCCAGCTGCATTAATAATGCTGAGGCATTCGCAATACGCTCACGTTGCGCTTCCACCAGCGCCGGGGAAAGGGCAGCATTAGCGCCAGCATGAATACCAATGACATTCTCACCTTCGCCATTAACAAAAATCAGCGCTACACCTGTTGATTCACCTTTGATCACGCTGACCGGAGAAATATCAATGTTATCAGTAGCGAGCTGCTGACGTACGCTCTCGCCAATACTGTCATCGCCCGTGCAGGCTATAAACGAGATATTCGCGCCGCTACGCCCTGCTGCCACCGCCTGATTCGCGCCTTTGCCGCCAAATGCGACTTGATAGTGGTTACCGGTTACGGTTTCGCCTGGAGTAGGAAAAGATTGAAGATTAAGGATATGGTCAGCATTAATGCTGCCAAGAACAACGAGGCTGCCTGCGTTTTGCATATTCGGGATGTCCATAAAATGCGCCACCGGGTTAGGGTGGCGCGTGCCCTGCTTTTCTTTATATTACACGTTCATCTGTCGATGACGTATTGATGCCACTATCAGGTTATAAAACCTGACTAAGACTACTGCTTAACAACCAGTTTCAGATCAACCGGATATTTCGCCTGAACTTTTTCGCCTTTCAGAACTTTGTCCGCGGTTTCGACACCTTTCGCGCCAATCTGATCGGGTAACTGAGCGATAGTCGCTGCCAGTTTGCCATCATTTACTGCTTTTTCGCCATCAGGTGTACCGTCAAATCCGACGACCATCACATCCGATTTACCAGCAGTTTGCAGCGCACGCAGTGCGCCCAGCGCCATTTCATCATTCTGCGCGAACACTGCCTGCACATCCGGATGAGCGGTCAACAGGTTCTGCATTACGTTCAAACCTTTGGTACGGTCGAAGTCTGCCGGCTGGCTGGCAAGGACGTTAAATTTGTGAGCAGCAACAGCCTGCTGGAAGCCTTCGCCACGTTCACGGGCTGCGGATGTACCGGCAATGCCTTGCAGCTCGATAACTTTGGCACCTTCGCCCGCTTTCTTCGCGATGTAATCACCGGCGATTTTGCCGCCCAGTACGTTATCAGAAGCAATGTGGCTCACCACTTCGCCTTTCGTGGCCTGACGGTCAAGGGTGATAACCGGGATGTTAGCCTGGTTTGCCATCTTCACGGCGTTACCCACCGCATCGGAGTCGGTTGGGTTAATCAGCAGAATTTTGGTGCCGCGAACGGTTAAGTCCTGCACGTTCGCCAGCTCTTTCGCCGGGTTGTTCTGGGAGTCCAGCACCACCAGGTTATAGCCGAGTTTATCCGCCTCTTTCTGCGCGCCATCTTTCAGCGATACAAAGAACGGGTTATTGAGTGTGGAAACCACCAGCGCAATGGTGTCTTTTGCCATTGCATTCGCACTAACGGTGGCGCTTAGCGCAACAGCAGAAACCAGGGTAGCCAGTTTTTTCATGTTCATATTCAAGATGTCCTGTAGTCGTTATTACTGCTTTTTGTTGTCTACCAGCACCGCCAGCAAAATCACCACAGCTTTGACGATCATCTGGTAATAGGAGGAAACACCTAACAAATTCAATCCATTATTAAGGAAGCCAAGAATTAATGCGCCGATCAACGTCCCAACAATGCGACCTTTTCCGCCCGCCAGACTCGTACCGCCCAGAACCACCGCAGCAATAGCATCCAGCTCATAGCCAGTCCCCGCCGTGGGTTGTGCGGAGGAGAGGCGCGCCACTTCAATGATCCCGGCCAGCGATGCCAGCAGACCACAAAGAGAATAGACGATGATTTTGATTTTATTGACGTTGATACCAGAAAGACGCGTTGCCGCTTCGTTGCCGCCCAGCGCGTAGATGTAACGCCCCAGACGCGTGTGATGCAGCATGTACCAGGCCGCGAGGAAGACAATCCCCATGATCCAGACTGGCGTCGGTACGCCCAGCGGACGACCAATACCAAACCAGCCAAACAGATCGGCGTTCTCAGTAAAGCCGGTATTCACTGGGCTACCGTTGGTATAAACCATAGTCACGCCGCGCAGCAATAACATCATCACGAGGGTAGCGATAAACGCCTGGACGCGGCCTTTCGCCACAATCACCCCTGTTACCGCACCAATTGCGGCACCTAATGCCAGTGCGGCAGCGACAGCCACCAGCGCATTGACTTCAATGCCGACGATAGACGCAGCAACTGCGCCAGTCAGCGCCAACAGAGAACCGACGGACAAGTCGATGCCCGACGTCAGGATCACCAGCGTCATCCCTACCGCCATAATGGCGTTCACCGAGGTTTGCTGGAGAATATTGAATAAGTTATTGATGGTGAAAAAGTTCGGGCTTAACGTCGAGACAATCGCGATCAGCACCAGCAGAGCGATAAGCGATTTCTGCTCCATCAGCCACGCTTTCGTGAAATAACGGCGACCAGAAACAGTCTGGGTTGTCATTTTTTTACTCCTGATTCACGCGATTAAGCTTGCCCACAGCGGCAGCCATTAACACTTCCTGGGTGGCTTGCTCACGAGTAAATTCCCCGCTGAGATGCCCTTCATGCATGACGATGATGCGATCGCTCATGCCTAATACTTCTGGCATCTCTGATGACACCAGAATGATGCTCAAGCCATCGGCTTTGAACTGGTTGATCAGTTGATAGATCTCTTTTTTCGCGCCGACATCTACACCACGGGTAGGTTCATCAAGGATAAGTACTTTCGGGCGCGTCATCAGACCGCGGGCAATCGCCACTTTTTGCTGATTGCCACCGGAGAGCAGGCCAATTGCCTGTTCCATTGACGGCGTTTTCACATTGAACAGGCGAATAAAATCACTCA
The DNA here is from genome assembly GCF_004212315.1 of Escherichia sp. E10V5. NCBI lineage: Bacteria > Pseudomonadati > Pseudomonadota > Gammaproteobacteria > Enterobacterales > Enterobacteriaceae > Escherichia > Escherichia sp. E10V5. Next base: position 125,282 of record NZ_RHJM01000034.1, on the reverse strand, counting down.
CTGCCTGTTGTTCATCGGCATGCTTCAAACTGCCGCCAGTACGGCTGAAGTAGCGCAGCGCAGTCAGCGACATATTTTCTTTTACTGACATGCCCAGTACTAAACCGTCGCGTTTACGGTCTTCAGAGATATACACAATGCCGTTTGCCAGGCCATCCTGCGGTGAACGAGTAATAACTTCATGCCCATCCAGCGTGACATAACCGCTGGTGCGCGGCAGTGCGCCATAGAGCACTTTCATTAATTCGGTACGCCCCGCGCCCATCAAACCAGAGACGCCAAGGATTTCGCCATTGCGTAGGGTAAAAGAGACGTTGTTAACACCAGGCCCGCAGAGATTATCGACTTTCAGGCGGATATCTCCCGGCGCTTTGTCCAGGTGTGGATACTGCTCTTCCAGCTTGCGGCCCACCATCATCTCAATCAGCGAATCTTCGGTCAGTGATGCCACTTCACGCTCGGCAATAAATTGCCCGTCACGAAAAATGGTAACGTCATCGCAAATCTCGAAGATTTCTTTCATGCGGTGGGAGATATAGACAATGCCGCGCCCTTGCGATTTCAGCTCGCGAATGACGCGGAACAGGGATTCGGTTTCGGTATCAGTCAGCGCATCTGTCGGTTCATCCATAATGATGACTTTCGACTCAAAGCTCAGCACTTTGGCAATTTCAACCATTTGCTGGTCACCGATGGAAAGATCGCCCACCAGCTTGTCGCTTTTAAAGCGCAGGTTAAGTTTAGCCAGCAATTTATCCGCTTCGGCATACATGGTTTTCCAGTCAATTTTGCCAAAGCGATTAACAAACTCACGACCGAGGAAAATGTTTTCGGCAATGGTCAACTGCGGGATCAGGTTCAGCTCCTGGTGGATAATCCCAATCCCGGCTTCCTGGGAAGATTTCGGCCCGGTAAATGTCGTTTCTTTCCCCAGCCATAAAAGCGTACCGGCATCGCGAGTATAGATACCGGTAAGCACTTTCATCATGGTGGATTTACCCGCGCCGTTTTCGCCTACCAGCGCCATCACGCGGCCCGGATAGACATTTAACGCGGCGCCCGAGAGGGCTTTTACGCCCGGAAAGGCTTTATCAATGCCTTTAAGCTGTAGTAATGCTTCCATGACGACCTCAGAACGTCACGCCAGCACAGAGAATGATATTCGCATACGGAGAACATTCTCCGCTGCGAATTACCGCCTGACTTTCTGCGGTTAGTTGTTTGAATTGTTCATGCGTGGTGTAACGAATTTCAATGGTGTTTCCCTGGTGTTGTTGCAGCTGCTCAAGGTGAGTGAGCAACGTTTCGTGGAGTTGCGGATTATGTTGTTTGATCTCTTCCGCGATAATGGCTGCCTCAACCTGCATTTCACTCGTAACAACTCCCAGTACCTGCATAAAAGAAGGTACGCCCTGGGTTAATGCCACATCGATACGCGTTGTACTTTTTGGGATGGGTAAACCAGCATCACACACCACCAGCGTATCGGTATGCCCCAGACGGGAGATCACCGACGAAATATCAGAATTAAGAACGGTGCCTTTTTTCATTTTTTTCTCCATCAGCGAAACGTTTCGCTGACCAGCAGTTTAATCCTGACTGAACAGAGAAAACCATCGCAACGTTACTGAAATGTGATCAACATCGAAACGTTTTACATCGTGATTAAGCATGAAAAACAAAAACGCCTCCTTTATGGAGAAAGGAGGCGTCTGGCGTTAGATTTCGACCTGAGTACCTAGTTCAATAACCCTGTTTGGTGGGATTTCAAACTGATCTGGTGCACGCAGTGCATTACGCTGCAACAGCAAGTACAGTTTGCCACGCAAACGTAAGTACCACGGGCGTTTGCCGAGGATCAACGACTCATGGGACATAAAGAAGGAGGTTTCCATCATCCGGCAACTTAAGCCTTCCAGGCCACAGCGGTGGAAGACTTCTTCCACGTTTGGCGTTTCCCGCCAGCCGTAACTTGCCACCACGCGCCAGAAAGTGGGCGACAGTTGTTCAATCTGTACCCGACGGACGTTATGGACATATGGCGCGTCTTCGGTACGCAGAGTTAACAGAATCACCCGCTCATGCAATACCTTGTTATGTTTCAGGTTATGCATCAGCGCAAAGGGAATGACGTTGATTGCACGCGACATGTACACCGCGGTTCCGGGAACGCGAACGGGCGGTGATTTTTCCAGCGAAGCAATCATCGCTTCCAGAGAGTTACCATGTTCATGCATCCGTCGCAGCAGGCGGAAACGCTCGCTCTTCCAGGTGGTCATCACGATAAACATCACCGTACCGAGGCTCAATGGCAACCAGCCGCCGGAGAGCAGTTTATCGAGGTTAGCGGTGAACAATGGAATATCGACACAAAGGAAGGCTATCAGGATCAGCGCAACAAAATACTTATTCCAGTGCCAGTTCTGACGCGCCACGGTAGTCGAAAGAATAGACGTCAGTACCATCGTTCCGGTCACCGCAATCCCATACGCCGCCGCCAGGTTACTGGAGTGCTCAAAGCTGACAATCACAATCACGACCGCGACATAGAGCATCCAGTTCACAAACGGAATATAGATTTGCCCTGACTCCCTTTCGGAGGTGTGAATGATACGCATCGGCGAAAGATATCCCAGACGTACCGCCTGACGCGTCAATGAGAAAACGCCAGAGATAACTGCCTGCGAGGCAATCACCGTTGCCAGTGCAGCGATGATCAGCAGCGGGATTAGCGCCCAATCAGGTGCTAACAGGAAGAACGGGTTCTTAATCGCTTCCGGGTTCTTTAACAACAGCGCTCCCTGGCCGAAGTAATTAAGGGTTAAGGAAGGCAAGACGACAGTGAACCACGCCAGGCGAATCGGGAACTTACCAAAATGCCCCATATCGGCATACAGCGCCTCGACCCCCGTAATCGACAGCACAACTGCTCCTAATGCAATAAAAGAAACCGTTTTGTATTCAAGGAAGAAATGCACTGCCCACATCGGATTCAGCGCATGCAGCACTTCCGGGTTAGCAATAATGCTACGTAACCCCAGCCCTGCCAGAATCAAAAACCAGGTCAGCATGATCGGCGCAAACAGCTTACCGACCATAGCCGTGCCATGTTTTTGAATCATAAACAGTAAAGTAAGAACGATGATTGAGAGGGGAACTATCCAGGTATCCAGTTGCGGGGCGACGATTTCCAGACCTTCAATGGCAGACATCACCGAAATGGCGGGTGTTATGACGACTTCGCCATAGAAAAAGCTGCCACCGATTAGCCCCATAATCACCAGCATTGATGTGGTTCGCGCCGACGTATTACGCCCGGCAAGCGACATCAACGTCAGGATCCCCCCTTCACCGGCGTTATCCGCGCGCATCACGAAGGTAAGGTATTTGATGGAAACCACAAAGATTAGCAGCCAGAAGATCAGCGATAAAAAGCCAAACACGGCATCGCGTTCAACGCCAAAACCAAACTGGCCGGACAAACATTCACGAAGTGTATATAACGGGCTGGTACCAATATCGCCGTAGACAACTCCAATCGCCGCGAGGGTTATCGCGGGCAACGATTGCTTATTATCAGTGCTCATAGACTAGTCTTTCGTTGAAATATGAAATGTGTGCGTAGTCCCTTGGCCCACAAAAAAGCGCTCAGTATGCACGATTAACGGCAAAATCGTACTCCTAAATGCGGCCACATTAACCTGGCTCAAAGAAAAATATCCCTTCTTTGAGACTATTTTTGCCACCAGCAAGAAACGTCTATACTCGCAATTTACGCAGAACTTTTGACGAAAGGACGCCACTTCATTATGGCTCACCCTCATTTATTAGCGGAAAGAATTTCCCGCCTGAGCAGCGCGCTGGAAAAGGGGCTTTATGAACGTAGCCACGCCATCCGCCTGTGTTTGTTAGCGGCATTAAGTGGTGAAAGCGTGTTCCTGCTTGGCCCCCCAGGTATTGCTAAAAGTCTGATCGCCCGTCGCTTAAAATTCGCCTTCCAGAATGCGCGCGCTTTTGAATATCTGATGACCCGCTTCTCCACCCCGGAAGAAGTTTTTGGCCCCCTTTCCATTCAGGCGTTAAAAGATGAGGGACGCTATGAACGCTTAACCAGCGGTTACCTGCCGGAAGCAGAAATCGTCTTTCTGGATGAAATCTGGAAAGCTGGCCCGGCAATTCTTAATACCCTGCTAACCGCTATTAACGAACGTCAATTCCGTAACGGTGCTCATGTCGAAAAAATCCCGATGCGCTTGCTCGTGGCGGCCTCCAACGAGCTGCCGGAAGCAGACAGCAGTCTGGAAGCGTTATATGACCGCATGCTGATTCGTCTGTGGTTAGATAAAGTGCAGGATAAAGCGAATTTCCGCTCCATGCTGACCAGCCAACAAGATGAAAATAACAATCCGGTTCCTGCCGCCTTGCAGGTCACTGATGAAGAATATGAACGCTGGCAAAAAGAGATTAGTGAAATTACGCTGCCCGATCATGTATTTGAGCTGATTTTTATGCTGCGCCAGCAACTGGATAAATTACCGGATGCGCCTTACGTCTCCGATCGTCGCTGGAAAAAAGCGATCCGCTTATTGCAGGCCAGCGCTTTTTTTAGTGGTCGCAGTGCTGTTGCCCCGGTTGATCTTATCTTGCTGAAAGATTGCCTGTGGTATGACGCGCAAAGCCTGAATTTGATTCAACAACAAATTGATTTATTGATGACCGGTCATGCCTGGCAACAGCAAGGGATGTTGACCCGCCTGGGCGCGATTGTGCAACGTCGTCTGCAACTCCAGCAGCAACAAAGCGATAAAACAGCCTTAACGGTAATTCGTCTGGGCGGCATTTTCAGCCGTCGTCAGCAGTATCAGCTTCCTGTCAACGTTACTGCTTCCAATCTGACTCTGCTGCTGCAAAAACCGTTAAAACTGCATGATATGGAAGTAGTTCATATCTCCTTTGAGCGTAGCGCGCTGGAACAGTGGCTGAGCAAAGGTGGTGAAATTCGTGGCAAACTGAACGGTATCGGCTTTGCCCAGAAACTGAATCTGGAAGTTGATAGCGCCCAACATCTGGTTGTACGCGATGTAAGTTTACAAGGCAGTATGCTGGCGCTCCCCGGTTCATCGGCTGAAGGTCTACCAGATGAAATAAAACAACAACTGGAAGAGCTTGAAAGCGACTGGCGTAAGCAACACATTTTATTCAGCGAACAGCAAAAATGTCTGTTTATCCCTGGCGACTGGTTAGGTCGCATTGAAGCCAGCCTACAGGATGTCGGCGCCCAGATTCGCCAGGCGCAACAATGCTAACACTGGATACGCTCAATGTGATGCTGGCCGTCAGCGAAGAGGGATTGATCGAAGAGATGATCATCGCGCTGCTGGCCTCACCGCAGCTGGTGGTATTCTTTGAAAAATTCCCGCGCCTCAAGGCGGCAATCACCGATGATATTCCCCGCTGGCGTGAGGTGCTGCATAGCCGTCTGAAAGATACGCGTGTCCCGCCGGAACTCACTGAAGAGGTCATGTGCTATCAGCAAAGCCAGCTTCTCTCCACGCCGCAGTTTATTGTGCAGCTACCGCAGATTCTGGACTTACTGCATCGTCTGAATTCCCCGTGGGCCGAACAAGCCCGACAGCTGGTTGATGCTAACAGCACTATCACTCCATCATTGCATACGCTTTTTCTCCAGCGTTGGCGCTTAAGCCTGATTGTGCAAGCGACGACCCTGAATCAGCAGTTATTAGAAGAAGAACGCGAACAACTGTTGAGCGAAGTTCAGGAACGCATGACATTAAGCGGACAGCTCGAACCAGTTCTGGCAGATAACAACACCGCAGCCGGTCGTCTGTGGGATATGAGCGCCGGTCAGCTTAAACGCGGCGACTATCAGTTGATTGTGAAATACGGGGAATTTCTTAACGAACAGCCGGAACTGAAACGTCTGGCGGAACAGCTGGGACGTTCGCGGGAGGCCAAATCAATACCCCGCAACGATGCGCAGATGGAAACCTTCCGCACTATGGTGCGCGAACCGGCAACCGTTCCTGAGCAGGTGGATGGCCTGCAACAAAGCGATGATATTTTACGCCTTCTGCCGCCAGAACTGGCGACACTGGGCATCACTGAACTGGAATATGAATTTTATCGTCGGCTGGTGGAAAAACAGTTGCTCACCTATCGTCTGCACGGTGAATCATGGCGTGAAAAAGTGATCGAACGCCCGGTGGTACATAAAGATTACGACGAACAACCGCGTGGACCGTTTATTGTCTGCGTAGATACTTCCGGCTCAATGGGCGGTTTTAATGAGCAGTGTGCGAAAGCGTTCTGTCTGGCCTTGATGCGCATAGCCCTCGCTGAAAATCGACGCTGCTATATTATGTTATTTTCCACCGAGATCGTCCGTTACGAGCTTTCAGGCCCACAAGGTCTTGAACAAGCGATCCGCTTTTTAAGTCAGCAGTTTCGTGGCGGCACCGATCTGGCCAGTTGTTTTCGCGCCATTATGGAACGCTTACAAAGTCGGGAATGGTTTGACGCTGATGCGGTGGTGATTTCTGATTTTATCGCCCAGCGGTTGCCTGACGATGTGACGAGTAAAGTGAAAGAGTTGCAGCGGGTACATCAGCATCGCTTTCACGCCGTGGCGATGTCAGCACACGGCAAACCCGGCATCATGCGCATTTTCGATCATATCTGGCGCTTTGATACCGGGATGCGAAGCCGCCTGCTCAGACGCTGGCGGCGATAAACGATTACAGCAGAGAAGGGACGCTCTCACGAACAGCTGCCGGCCATACACCACACTGAACCTGGCCAATATGCGGCAGTTGCAGCAGCAGCATGGTCAAACGAGACTGGCCAATACCGCCACCGATGGTCTGCGGCATTTCACCACGCAGCAGCGCCTGATGCCATTCCAGCTGCAGACGATCTTCATCACCAGTCAGCGCCAGTTGATGCTTCAGCGTGTCGGCATCCACGCGGATCCCCATGGAAGAAAGCTCAAACGCATCTTCCAGTACTGGGTTCCATACCAGAATATCGCCGTTCAGACCCGCATGGCCCAGCTCTGACGGGGTGCTCCAGTCATCATAATCCGGTGCGCGCACGTCGTGGCGATGACCATCGCTCAGCTTGCCACCAATCCCTACGAGGAATACCGCGCCAAGATCTTTCGCAATCGCCCGCTCACGCCCTTTGGCATCGAGATCCGGATAACGAGACAGTAACTCCTGGCTGTGTACGAAATGGATCTGATCCGGCAGGAACGGTGCCAGACCAAACTCTTCGCTAACAGCAGCTTCGGTTGCTTTAATTCCCGCCCAGATCGCCTCTACTGTGCTTTTCAGAGTGGAGAATTGACGCTCACCGTCGCCCATTACGCGTTCCCAGTCCCACTGGTCAACATAGACCGAGTGCAGCGGGGAAAGACGGTCTTCATCGGGGCGAAGGGCTTTCATGTGCGTGTACAGCCCTTCGCCCACGCTGAAGTCGTGTTGCCCTAATGTCTGACGTTTCCACTTCGCCAGTGAATGAACCACTTCGAACTGGGCATCAGGCAGAGCTTTCACTTTTACCTGTACCGCTTTTTCACAGCCCGACAAGTTATCCTGCGTACCATCCCCCACACGGCTAAGAATCGGCGCCTGGACTTCAATCAGCCCTAAGCGTTCTTCCAGTTGACGAGAAAAGTGAGATTTCACGAAGCTAATTTGACGTTGTTTGGCAATGTAAGCGGTTTTCATTTTTTATACTCCTGCGTCCTGTTGCTTATGATTAAGCAACAAAAACCGACACACATGCAATAATCATTCAATAAAAAGCCAAACTCATTTTTGATTCGTTAAAAAAGAAGGCTAAAATAGAACAAATCATCAATACACATAAGAAAATCCTATGGAAAATTATCTGATCGACAATCTGGACCGCGGCATCCTGGAAGCATTAATGGGCAATGCACGCACCGCTTACGCCGAACTGGCGAAACAATTTGGCGTAAGCCCGGGGACGATTCACGTTCGTGTAGAGAAAATGAAGCAGGCGGGGATCATTACCGGCGCCCGTATCGACGTCAGCCCAAAACAGCTCGGTTATGACGTAGGCTGTTTTATCGGCATTATCCTGAAGAGCGCAAAAGACTATCCTTCCGCGCTGGCAAAGCTGGAAAGTCTCGACGAAGTCACCGAAGCCTATTACACCACCGGCCACTACAGCATCTTTATAAAAGTAATGTGCCGCTCGATCGACGCCCTCCAGCATGTACTTATCAACAAGATCCAAACAATTGATGAAATTCAGTCCACCGAGACATTGATCGTCCTGCAGAACCCGATCATGCGCACCATCAAGCCCTGATCAGCTTTTTTAATCCCATACTTTTCCACAGGTAGATCCCAGCGCGTTCACAGCGTACAATACGCCACTCTTAATAAAGGTGGCGGTTTATGGCAGATATCACTCTTATCAGCGGCAGCACCCTGGGCGGTGCCGAATATGTAGCAGAACACCTGGCTGAAAAGCTGGAAGAGGCGGGTTTTACCACCGAAACGCTGCACGGTCCGCTGTTAGAAGATTTATCTGCCTCTGGGATCTGGCTGGTTATCAGCTCAACCCACGGTGCCGGAGACATTCCGGACAACCTTTCTCCTTTCTATGAAGCATTGCAGGAACAAAAGCCCGCTCTTTCTGCGGTGCGCTTTGGCGCAATCGGTATTGGCAGTCGTGAATACGACACTTTTTGTGGGGCCATAGATAAACTCGAGGCAGAACTCAAAAATTCCGGTGCAAAACAGATTGGTGAAACACTGAAGATCAACATCCTTGATCACGACATTCCGGAAGATCCGGCAGAAGAATGGCTGGGATCGTGGATTAATTTACTCAAATAAGTATACAGATCGTGCGATCTACTGTGGATAACTCTGTCAGGAAGCTTGGATCAACCGGTAGTTATCCAAAGAACAACTGTTGTTCAGTTTTTGAGTTGTGCATAACCCCTCATTCTGATCCCAGCTTATACTGTCCAGGATCACCGATCATTCACAGTTAATGATCCTTTCCAGGTTGTTGATCTTAAAAGCCGGATCTTTGTTATCCACAGGGCAGTGCGATCCTAATAAGAGATCACAATAGAACAGATCTCTAAATAAATAGATCTTCTTTTTAATACCCAGGATCCCGGGTCTTTCTCAAGCCGACAAAGTTGAGTAGAATCCACGGCCCGGGCTTCAATCCATTTTCATACCGCGTTATGCGAGGCAATCACCATGTTTTATCCGGATCCTTTTGACGTCATCATCATTGGCGGGGGTCATGCAGGCACCGAGGCCGCGATGGCCGCGGCGCGTATGGGTCAACAGACTCTGCTTTTGACACACAATATCGACACTCTGGGGCAGATGAGCTGCAACCCGGCGATCGGCGGTATTGGGAAGGGACATCTGGTAAAAGAAGTGGATGCACTCGGCGGTCTGATGGCGAAAGCGATCGATCAGGCGGGTATCCAGTTTAGGATACTAAACGCCAGCAAAGGGCCGGCGGTTCGCGCCACCCGAGCTCAGGCGGATCGCGTGCTCTATCGTCAGGCAGTACGTACTGCGCTGGAGAACCAACCGAACCTGATGATCTTCCAGCAGGCGGTTGAAGATCTTATTGTCGAAAACGATCGCGTGGTCGGTGCTGTTACCCAAATGGGACTGAAGTTCCGTGCCAAAGCCGTCGTGCTCACCGTTGGGACGTTCCTCGACGGTAAAATTCATATCGGTCTGGATAATTACAGCGGTGGCCGTGCTGGTGATCCGCCATCCATTCCGCTTTCTCGCCGTTTGCGTGAACTGCCGCTGCGCGTTGGTCGTCTGAAAACCGGGACGCCGCCGCGTATCGATGCGCGCACTATCGACTTCAGCGTGCTGGCGCAACAGCATGGCGATAACCCAATGCCGGTATTCTCGTTCATGGGCAATGCGGCCCAGCATCCCCAGCAGGTTCCGTGTTATATCACCCATACCAACGAGAAAACCCATGATGTGATCCGCAGTAACCTCGATCGCAGCCCAATGTACGCAGGGGTGATCGAAGGTGTTGGCCCACGCTACTGCCCGTCGATCGAAGACAAAGTCATGCGCTTTGCCGACAGAAATCAGCATCAGATCTTCCTTGAACCGGAAGGGCTGACGTCTAACGAAATTTATCCGAACGGTATCTCCACCAGCCTGCCGTTCGATGTGCAGATGCAAATCGTCCGCTCCATGCAGGGGATGGAAAATGCGAAGATCGTGCGTCCTGGTTATGCCATCGAATATGACTTCTTCGATCCGCGTGACCTGAAGCCAACGCTGGAGAGTAAGTTTATCCAGGGCCTGTTCTTTGCTGGTCAGATTAACGGCACTACCGGTTATGAAGAAGCCGCTGCGCAAGGTTTGCTGGCCGGTCTTAACGCTGCCCGTCTGTCTGCTGACAAAGAAGGTTGGGCTCCGGCGCGTTCTCAGGCGTATCTCGGCGTACTGGTTGATGACCTGTGCACTTTAGGAACCAAAGAACCGTACCGTATGTTTACCTCCCGCGCAGAATATCGTCTGATGCTGCGCGAAGATAACGCGGATCTGCGTTTGACTGAAATCGGTCGTGAACTGGGTCTGGTAGATGACGAACGCTGGGCGCGCTTTAACGAGAAGCTTGAGAACATCGAGCGTGAGCGTCAGCGCCTGAAGTCAACTTGGGTAACGCCGTCAGCGGAAGCTGCAGCCGAAGTGAATGCTCACCTGACTGCGCCGCTTTCCCGTGAAGCCAGCGGTGAAGATCTGCTGCGTCGTCCGGAAATGACTTATGAAAAATTAACCACGCTGACGCCGTTTTCCCCTGCGTTGACAGACGAACAGGCGGCGGAACAGGTTGAGATTCAGGTTAAATACGAAGGTTATATTGCGCGCCAGCAAGATGAGATCGAAAAGCAACAGCGTAACGAGAACACGCTGCTGCCTGCGACGCTGGATTACCGCCAGGTATCCGGTCTGTCTAACGAAGTGATCGCCAAACTTAACGATCACAAACCGGCCTCTATCGGTCAGGCTTCGCGTATTTCTGGCGTTACGCCTGCGGCCATCTCCATTCTTCTGGTGTGGCTGAAAAAACAGGGTATGCTGCGTCGTAGCGCATAACGCATTAAAAATGCCAGGTAAGCACCCGCTTACCTGGCAACGCATCAAGAACAGGTAATCACCGTGCTCAACAAACTCTCTTCACTGCTGAAAGACGCAGGAATTTCGCTTACCGATCACCAGAAAAATCAGCTTATTGCCTACGTAAATATGCTGCATAAATGGAATAAAGCGTACAACCTGACCTCGGTCCGCGATCCTAACGAGATGCTGGTACGCCATATTCTCGACAGCATTGTTGTTGCTCCATATCTGCAAGGTGAGCGTTTTATCGATGTGGGAACCGGACCGGGGTTGCCTGGCATACCGCTTTCCATCGTGCGTCCTGAAGCCCATTTCACATTGCTGGATAGCCTTGGTAAACGCGTTCGTTTCCTCCGTCAGGTGCAACATGAGCTTAAACTGGAGAATATTGAGCCAGTACAGAGCAGGGTAGAAGAGTTTCCGTCAGAGCCGCCATTTGATGGCGTAATTAGCCGCGCTTTTGCCTCTCTGAACGATATGGTGAGCTGGTGCCATCATCTTCCTGGTGAGCAAGGCCGTTTCTACGCGCTGAAAGGGCAAATGCCGGAAGATGAAATCGCTTTGTTGCCCGAAGAATATCAGGTTGAATCAGTGATTAAACTTCAGGTTCCAGCCCTGGATGGCGAACGTCATCTGGTGGTTATTAAAGCAAATAAAATTTAATTTTTATCAAAAAAATAATAAAAAATTGACCGGTTAGACTGTTAACAACAACCAGGTTTTCTACTGATATAACTGGTTACATTTAACGCCACGTTCACTATTTTGTATCAACAAAGTAACGTGGCTTTTTTTGGTAAGCAGAAAATAAGTCATTAGTGAAAATATCAGGCTGCTAAAAATCGGCGCTAAGAACCATAACTGCCTGTTAAAATTTTATTAAGAATGTCAATGGGTGGTTTTTGTTGTGTAAATGCTATTTTTGAAAAGAGTATCTGTTTTTAGAGTTAAATATCAGAAGCTTGCAAAGGCATCATTTGCCAAGTAAATAAATATGCTACGGGTGAACATGCTCGATATGTGATCTGAAGCACGCTTTACCACTAGTGTTTACGCGTTATTTACAGTTTTTCATGATCCACCACGGTTAGCAGAAAAGTCGCAATTGTATGCACTGGAAAAATATTTAAACATTTATTCACCTTTTGGCTACTTATTGTTTGAAATCACGGGGGCGCACCGTATAATTTGACCGCTTTTTGATGCTTGACTCTAAGCCTTAAAGAAAGTTTTATACGACACGCGGCATACCTCGAAGGGAGCAGGAGTGAAAAACGTGATGTCTGTGTCGCTCTTGAGTCGAAACGTTGCTCGGAAGCTTCTGCTCGTTCAGTTACTGGTGGTGATAGCAAGTGGATTGCTGTTCAGCCTCAAAGACCCCTTCTGGGGCGTCTCTGCGTTAAGTGGAGGCCTGGCAGTCTTTCTGCCTAACGTTTTTTTTATGATATTTGCCTGGCGTCACCAGGCGCATACACCAGCGAAAGGCCGGGTGGCCTGGACGTTCGCATTTGGCGAAGCTTTCAAAGTTCTGGCTATGTTGGTGTTACTGGTGGTGGCGTTGGCTGTTTTAAAGGCGGTATTCTTGCCGCTGATCGTTACGTGGGTTTTGGTGCTGGTGGTTCAGATACTGGCACCGGCTGTAATTAACAACAAAGGGTAAAAGGCATCATGGCTTCAGAAAATATGACGCCGCAGGATTACATAGGACACCACCTGAATAACCTTCAGCTGGACCTGCGTACATTCTCGCTGGTGGATCCGCATAACCCCCCAGCCACCTTCTGGACAATTAATATTGACTCCATGTTCTTCTCGGTGGTGCTGGGTCTGTTGTTCCTGGTTTTATTCCGTAGCGTAGCCAAAAAGGCAACCAGCGGCGTGCCAGGTAAGTTTCAGACCGCGATTGAGCTGGTGATCGGCTTTGTTAATGGTAGCGTGAAAGACATGTACCATGGCAAAAGCAAGCTGATTGCTCCGCTGGCCCTGACGATCTTCGTCTGGGTGTTCCTGATGAACCTGATGGATTTACTGCCTATCGACCTGCTGCCGTACATTGCTGAACATGTACTGGGTCTGCCTGCACTGCGTGTGGTTCCGTCTGCGGACGTGAACGTAACACTGTCTATGGCTCTGGGCGTATTTATCCTGATTCTGTTCTACAGCATCAAAATGAAAGGCATCGGCGGCTTCACGAAAGAGTTGACGCTGCAGCCGTTCAATCACTGGGCGTTCATTCCTGTCAACTTAATCCTTGAAGGGGTAAGCCTGCTGTCCAAACCAGTTTCACTCGGTTTGCGACTGTTCGGTAACATGTATGCCGGTGAGCTGATTTTCATTCTGATTGCTGGTCTGTTGCCGTGGTGGTCACAGTGGATCCTGAATGTGCCGTGGGCCATTTTCCACATCCTGATCATTACGCTGCAAGCCTTCATCTTCATGGTTCTGACGATCGTCTATCTGTCGATGGCGTCTGAAGAGCATTAATTTACCAACACTACTACGTTTTAACTGAAACAAACTGGAGACTGTCATGGAAAACCTGAATATGGATCTGCTGTACATGGCTGCCGCTGTGATGATGGGTCTGGCGGCAATCGGTGCTGCGATCGGTATCGGCATCCTCGGGGGTAAATTCCTGGAAGGCGCAGCGCGTCAACCTGATCTGATTCCTCTGCTGCGTACTCAGTTCTTTATCGTTATGGGTCTGGTGGATGCTATCCCGATGATCGCTGTAGGTCTGGGTCTGTACGTGATGTTCGCTGTCGCGTAGTAAGCGTTGCTTTTATTTAAAGAGCAATATCAGAACGTTAACTAAATAGAGGCATTGTGCTGTGAATCTTAACGCAACAATCCTCGGCCAGGCCATCGCGTTTGTCCTGTTCGTTCTGTTCTGCATGAAGTACGTATGGCCGCCATTAATGGCAGCCATCGAAAAACGTCAAAAAGAAATTGCTGACGGTCTTGCTTCCGCAGAACGAGCACATAAGGACCTTGACCTTGCAAAGGCCAGCGCGACCGACCAGCTGAAAAAAGCGAAAGCGGAAGCCCAGGTAATCATCGAGCAGGCGAACAAACGCCGCTCGCAGATTCTGGACGAAGCGAAAGCTGAGGCAGAACAGGAACGTACTAAAATCGTGGCCCAGGCGCAGGCGGAAATTGAAGCCGAGCGTAAACGTGCCCGTGAAGAGCTGCGTAAGCAAGTTGCTATCCTGGCTGTTGCTGGCGCCGAGAAGATCATCGAACGTTCCGTGGATGAAGCTGCTAACAGCGACATCGTGGATAAACTTGTCGCTGAACTGTAAGGAGGGAGGGGCTGATGTCTGAATTTATTACGGTAGCTCGCCCCTACGCCAAAGCAGCTTTTGACTTTGCCGTCGAACACCAAAGTGTAGAACGCTGGCAGGACATGCTGGCGTTTGCCGCCGAGGTAACCAAAAACGAACAGATGGCAGAGCTTCTCTCTGGTGCACTGGCGCCAGAAACGCTCGCCGAGTCGTTTATCGCAGTTTGTGGTGAGCAACTGGACGAAAACGGTCAGAACCTGATTCGGGTTATGGCTGAAAATGGTCGTCTTAACGCGCTCCCGGATGTTCTGGAGCAGTTTATTCACCTGCGTGCCGTGAGTGAGGCTACCGCTGAGGTAGACGTCATTTCCGCTGCTGCATTGAGTGAACAACAGCTCGCGAAAATTTCTGCTGCGATGGAAAAACGTCTGTCACGCAAAGTTAAGCTGAATTGCAAAATCGATAAGTCTGTAATGGCAGGCGTTATCATCCGAGCGGGTGATATGGTCATTGATGGCAGCGTACGCGGTCGTCTTGAGCGCCTTGCAGACGTCTTGCAGTCTTAAGGGGACTGGAGCATGCAACTGAATTCCACCGAAATCAGCGAACTGATCAAGCAGCGCATTGCTCAGTTCAATGTTGTGAGTGAAGCTCACAACGAAGGTACTATTGTTTCTGTAAGTGACGGTGTTATCCGCATTCACGGCCTGGCCGATTGTATGCAGGGTGAAATGATCTCCCTGCCGGGTAACCGTTACGCTATCGCACTGAACCTCGAGCGCGACTCTGTAGGTGCGGTTGTTATGGGTCCGTACGCTGACCTTGCCGAAGGCATGAAAGTTAAGTGTACTGGCCGTATCCTGGAAGTTCCGGTTGGCCGTGGCCTGCTGGGCCGTGTGGTTAACACTCTGGGTGCACCAATCGACGGTAAAGGTCCGCTGGATCACGACGGCTTCTCTGCTGTAGAAGCAATCGCTCCGGGCGTTATCGAACGTCAGTCCGTAGATCAGCCGGTACAGACCGGTTATAAAGCCGTTGACTCCATGATCCCAATCGGTCGTGGTCAGCGTGAATTGATCATCGGTGACCGTCAGACCGGTAAAACCGCACTGGCAATCGATGCCATCATCAACCAGCGCGATTCCGGTATCAAATGTATCTATGTCGCTATCGGCCAGAAAGCGTCCACCATTTCTAACGTGGTACGTAAACTGGAAGAGCACGGCGCTCTGGCTAACACCATTGTTGTGGTAGCAACCGCGTCTGAATCCGCTGCACTGCAATACCTGGCGCCATATGCCGGTTGCGCAATGGGCGAATACTTCCGTGACCGCGGTGAAGATGCGCTGATCATTTACGATGACCTGTCTAAACAGGCTGTTGCTTACCGTCAGATCTCCCTGCTGCTCCGTCGTCCGCCAGGACGTGAAGCATTCCCGGGCGACGTATTCTACCTCCACTCTCGTCTGCTGGAGCGTGCTGCGCGTGTTAACGCCGAATACGTTGAAGCCTTCACCAAAGGTGAAGTGAAAGGGAAAACCGGTTCTCTGACCGCACTGCCGATTATCGAAACTCAGGCGGGTGACGTTTCTGCGTTCGTTCCGACCAACGTAATCTCCATTACCGATGGTCAGATCTTCCTGGAAACCAACCTGTTCAACGCCGGTATTCGTCCTGCGGTTAACCCGGGTATCTCCGTATCCCGTGTTGGTGGTGCAGCACAGACCAAGATCATGAAAAAACTGTCCGGTGGTATCCGTACCGCTCTGGCGCAGTATCGTGAACTGGCAGCGTTCTCTCAGTTTGCATCCGACCTTGACGATGCAACTCGTAAGCAGCTTGACCACGGTCAGAAAGTGACCGAACTGTTGAAACAGAAACAGTATGCGCCGATGTCCGTTGCGCAGCAGTCTCTGGTTCTGTTCGCAGCAGAACGTGGTTACCTGGCGGATGTTGAACTGTCGAAAATCGGCAGCTTCGAAGCCGCTCTGCTGGCTTACGTCGACCGTGATCACGCTCCGTTGATGCAAGAGATCAACCAGACCGGTGGCTACAACGACGAAATCGAAGGCAAGCTGAAAGGCATCCTCGATTCCTTCAAAGCAACCCAATCCTGGTAACGTCTGGCGGCTTGCCTTAGGGCAGGCCGCAAGGCATTGAGGAGAAGCTCATGGCCGGCGCAAAAGAGATACGTAGTAAGATCGCAAGCGTCCAGAACACGCAAAAGATCACTAAAGCGATGGAGATGGTCGCCGCTTCCAAAATGCGTAAATCGCAGGATCGCATGGCGGCCAGCCGTCCTTATGCAGAAACCATGCGCAAAGTGATTGGTCACCTTGCGCACGGTAATCTGGAATATAAGCACCCATACCTGGAAGAACGCGACGTTAAACGCGTGGGCTACCTGGTGGTGTCGACCGACCGTGGTTTGTGCGGTGGTTTGAACATTAACCTGTTCAAAAAACTGCTGGCGGAAATGAAGACCTGGACCGATAAAGGCGTTCAATGCGACCTCGCAATGATCGGCTCGAAAGGTGTGTCGTTCTTCAACTCCGTGGGCGGCAATGTTGTTGCCCAGGTTACAGGCATGGGGGATAACCCTTCCCTGTCCGAACTGATCGGTCCGGTAAAAGTGATGTTGCAGGCCTACGACGAAGGCCGTCTGGACAAGCTTTACATTGTCAGCAACAAATTTATTAACACCATGTCTCAGGTTCCGACCATCAGCCAGCTGCTGCCGTTACCGGCGTCAGATGATGATGATCTGAAACACAAATCCTGGGATTACCTGTACGAACCCGATCCGAAGGCGTTGCTGGATACCCTGCTGCGTCGTTATGTCGAATCTCAGGTTTATCAGGGCGTGGTTGAAAACCTGGCCAGCGAGCAGGCCGCCCGTATGGTGGCGATGAAAGCCGCGACCGACAATGGCGGCAGCCTGATTAAAGAGCTGCAGTTGGTATACAACAAAGCTCGTCAGGCCAGCATTACTCAGGAACTCACCGAGATCGTCTCGGGGGCCGCCGCGGTTTAAACAGGTTATTTCGTAGAGGATTTAAGATGGCTACTGGAAAGATTGTCCAGGTAATCGGCGCCGTAGTTGACGTCGAATTCCCTCAGGATGCCGTACCGCGCGTGTACGATGCTCTTGAGGTGCAAAATGGTAATGAGCGTCTGGTGCTGGAAGTTCAGCAGCAGCTCGGCGGCGGTATCGTGCGTACCATCGCAATGGGTTCCTCCGACGGTCTGCGTCGCGGTCTGGATGTAAAAGACCTCGAACACCCGATCGAAGTCCCGGTAGGTAAAGCGACTCTGGGCCGTATCATGAACGTACTGGGCGAACCGGTCGACATGAAAGGCGAGATCGGTGAAGAAGAGCGTTGGGCGATTCACCGCGCAGCACCTTCCTACGAAGAGCTGTCAAACTCTCAGGAACTGCTGGAAACCGGTATCAAAGTTATCGACCTGATGTGTCCGTTCGCTAAGGGCGGTAAAGTTGGTCTGTTCGGTGGTGCGGGTGTAGGTAAAACCGTAAACATGATGGAGCTTATTCGTAACATCGCGATCGAGCACTCCGGTTACTCTGTGTTTGCGGGCGTAGGTGAACGTACTCGTGAGGGTAACGACTTCTACCACGAAATGACCGACTCCAACGTTATCGACAAAGTATCCCTGGTGTATGGCCAGATGAACGAGCCGCCGGGAAACCGTCTGCGCGTTGCTCTGACCGGTCTGACCATGGCTGAGAAATTCCGTGACGAAGGTCGTGACGTACTGCTGTTCGTTGACAACATCTATCGTTACACCCTGGCCGGTACGGAAGTATCCGCACTGCTGGGCCGTATGCCTTCAGCGGTAGGTTATCAGCCGACCCTGGCGGAAGAGATGGGCGTTCTGCAAGAACGTATCACCTCCACCAAAACCGGTTCTATCACCTCCGTACAGGCAGTATACGTACCTGCGGATGACTTGACTGACCCGTCTCCGGCAACCACCTTTGCGCACCTTGACGCAACCGTGGTACTGAGCCGTCAGATCGCGTCTCTGGGTATTTACCCGGCCGTTGACCCGCTGGACTCCACCAGCCGTCAGCTGGACCCGCTGGTGGTTGGCCAGGAACACTACGACACTGCGCGTGGCGTTCAGTCCATCCTGCAACGTTATCAGGAACTGAAAGACATTATCGCCATCCTGGGTATGGATGAACTGTCTGAAGAAGACAAACTGGTGGTAGCGCGCGCTCGTAAGATCCAGCGCTTCCTGTCCCAGCCGTTCTTCGTGGCAGAAGTATTCACCGGTTCTCCGGGTAAATACGTCTCCCTGAAAGACACCATCCGTGGCTTTAAAGGCATCATGGAAGGCGAATACGATCACCTGCCGGAGCAGGCGTTCTACATGGTCGGTTCCATCGAAGAAGCTGTGGAAAAAGCCAAAAAACTTTAACGCCTTAATCGGAGGGTGATATGGCAATGACTTACCACCTGGACGTCGTCAGCGCAGAGCAACAAATGTTCTCTGGTCTGGTCGAGAAAATCCAGGTAACGGGTAGCGAAGGTGAACTGGGAATTTACCCGGGCCACGCACCGCTGCTCACCGCCATTAAGCCTGGTATGATTCGCATCGTGAAACAGCACGGTCACGAAGAGTTTATCTATCTGTCTGGCGGCATTCTTGAAGTGCAGCCTGGCAACGTGACCGTTCTGGCCGACACCGCAATTCGCGGCCAGGATCTCGACGAAGCGCGAGCCATGGAAGCGAAACGTAAGGCTG
Source organism: Escherichia sp. E10V5 (assembly GCF_004212315.1). Classification (NCBI taxonomy): domain Bacteria; kingdom Pseudomonadati; phylum Pseudomonadota; class Gammaproteobacteria; order Enterobacterales; family Enterobacteriaceae; genus Escherichia; species Escherichia sp. E10V5. The sequence continues at coordinate 106,045 of NZ_RHJM01000034.1, read as the reverse complement.
AAGAGCACATTAGCAGCTCTCACGGCGACGTAGATTACGCTCAGGCGTCTGCGGAACTGGCCAAAGCGATCGCGCAGCTGCGCGTTATCGAGTTGACCAAAAAAGCGATGTAACACCGGCTTGAAAAGCACAAAAGCCAGTCTGGAAACAGGCTGGCTTTTTTTTCGCGCGCCGCAGCGAGATTGGTTCTGCTATATCCTGCGCATTTTTATATCCCGCAATTAAACTCATTTTTATAATTACGCGAAATCCTTCGCTGATTTTCCTGTTTATTCATTGATCGAAATAAGAGCAAAAACATCAGCCTGACGCTTAAATGAAGGTGGTGTCTTACATTTATGAAGACAAAAGGCGTGACGATGGTCGAAAATGGCTCTTTCGCCAGCGGGGATAATCCGTTATTGAGCAATTTATCCCCTGTCCATTTCACGATGAAAAAAATGTAGTTTTTTCAATGTGAAGCGGTTTAAATTCGTTCTCAAATTACAGTCAGGACGCGTATGTTGAATAATGCTATGAGCGTAGTGATCCTTGCAGCAGGCAAAGGCACTCGCATGTATTCCGATCTTCCGAAAGTGCTGCATACCCTTGCCGGGAAAGCGATGGTTCAGCATGTCATTGATGCCGCGAATGAATTAGGTGCAGCGCACGTTCACCTGGTTTACGGCCACGGCGGCGATCTGCTTAAACAGGCGCTGAAAGATGACAACCTTAACTGGGTGCTTCAGGCAGAACAGCTGGGTACGGGTCATGCAATGCAGCAGGCCGCACCTTTCTTTGCCGATGATGAAGACATTTTAATGCTCTATGGCGACGTGCCGCTGATCTCTGTTGAAACACTCCAGCGCCTGCGTGATGCTAAACCGCAGGGCGGCATTGGCCTGCTGACAGTGAAACTGGATGATCCGACCGGTTATGGACGTATCACCCGTGAAAACGGCAAAGTTACCGGCATTGTTGAGCACAAAGATGCCACCGACGAGCAGCGTCAGATTCAGGAAATCAACACCGGCATTCTGATCGCCAACGGCGCAGATATGAAACGCTGGCTGGCGAAGCTGACCAACAATAACGCTCAGGGCGAATACTACATCACCGATATTATTTCGCTGGCGTATCAGGAAGGACGTGAAATCGTTGCCGTTCACCCGCAACGTTTAAGCGAAGTTGAAGGCGTGAATAACCGCCTGCAACTCTCTCGTCTGGAGCGCGTTTACCAGTCCGAACAGGCTGAAAAACTGTTGTTAGCAGGCGTTATGTTGCGCGATCCAGCCCGTTTTGATCTGCGCGGTACGCTAACTCACGGGCGCGATGTTGAAATTGATACTAACGTTATCATCGAGGGCAACGTTACTCTCGGTAATCGCGTGAAAATCGGCACCGGATGCGTGATTAAAAATAGCGTGATTGGCGATGATTGCGAAATTAGCCCGTATACCGTAGTGGAAGATGCTAATCTGGCAGCAGCCTGTACCATCGGCCCGTTTGCCCGTCTGCGCCCCGGTGCTGAGTTGCTGGAAGGCGCACACGTCGGTAACTTCGTTGAGATGAAAAAAGCGCGTCTGGGTAAAGGTTCGAAAGCCGGTCATCTGACTTACCTGGGCGATGCGGAGATCGGCGATAACGTTAACATCGGTGCGGGAACCATTACCTGCAACTATGATGGAGCGAATAAATTCAAAACCATTATCGGCGATGATGTCTTTGTCGGTTCCGACACCCAGCTGGTGGCTCCTGTAACGGTGGGTAAAGGTGCGACGATTGCTGCCGGTACAACTGTGACGCGTAATGTTGGCGAAAACGCCCTGGCGATCAGCCGCGTGCCGCAGTCGCAAAAAGAAGGCTGGCGTCGTCCGGTAAAGAAAAAGTAATTCTGGCTGGGTAAATCCGGCCTCCAGGGATGAGGAGATAACATAATCTCCCTCCCACAAGCAGTAACTATAAAAATAACCCCACTCTCTACAAGGCTCGGGGCGCCCGAAAAAACGGGCATACAGGTTGACCGACAACGATATAAACCGGAATCAAAAACTATGTGTGGAATTGTTGGCGCGATCGCGCAACGTGATGTAGCAGAAATCCTTCTTGAAGGTTTACGTCGTCTGGAATACCGCGGTTATGACTCTGCTGGTCTGGCCGTTGTTGACGCAGAAGGTCATATGACCCGTCTGCGTCGTCTCGGTAAAGTCCAGATGCTGGCTCAGGCAGCGGAAGAACATCCTCTGCATGGCGGTACGGGTATTGCTCATACTCGCTGGGCGACGCACGGCGAACCTTCAGAAGTGAATGCGCATCCGCATGTTTCTGAACACATTGTGGTGGTGCATAACGGCATTATCGAAAATTATGAACCGCTGCGTGAAGAGTTAAAAGCGCGTGGTTATACCTTCGTGTCTGAAACCGACACCGAAGTTATTGCTCATCTGGTGAACTGGGAACTGAAACAGGGCGGCACTCTGCGTGAAGCTGTTCTGCGCGCTATTCCGCAGCTGCGTGGCGCTTATGGCACGGTAATTATGGATACCCGTCACCCGGATACCCTGCTGGCGGCGCGTTCTGGTAGTCCGTTGGTGATTGGCCTCGGTATGGGCGAAAACTTTATCGCTTCTGACCAGCTGGCGCTGCTGCCAGTGACTCGTCGCTTTATCTTCCTCGAAGAAGGCGATATTGCCGAAGTGACTCGCCGTTCGGTAACCATCTTCGATAAATCAGGCGCGGAAGTGAAACGTCAGGATATCGAATCCAATCTGCAATATGACGCGGGCGATAAAGGTATTTACCGTCACTACATGCAGAAAGAGATCTACGAACAGCCGAACGCGATCAAAAACACCCTTACCGGGCGTATCAGCCACGGCCAGGTGGATTTAAGCGAGCTGGGGCCGAATGCGGATGAACTGCTGTCGAAGGTTGAGCATATTCAGATCCTCGCCTGCGGTACTTCTTATAACTCCGGTATGGTTTCCCGCTACTGGTTTGAATCGCTGGCAGGTATTCCGTGCGACGTCGAAATCGCCTCTGAATTCCGCTATCGCAAATCTGCAGTACGCCGCAATAGCCTGATGATCACCCTGTCGCAGTCTGGCGAAACCGCGGATACCCTGGCTGGCCTGCGTCTGTCGAAAGAGCTGGGTTACCTTGGTTCGCTGGCAATCTGTAACGTTCCGGGTTCTTCTCTGGTACGTGAATCCGATCTGGCGCTGATGACTAATGCGGGTACTGAAATTGGCGTGGCGTCCACCAAAGCATTCACCACTCAGTTAACCGTGCTGTTGATGCTGGTGGCGAAACTGTCTCGCCTGAAAGGTCTGGATGCCTCCATTGAGCATGATATCGTGCATGGTCTGCAGGCGCTGCCGAACCGTATTGAGCAGATGCTGTCTCAGGACAAACGAATTGAAGCCCTGGCGGAAGATTTCTCTGACAAACATCACGCGCTGTTCCTGGGCCGTGGCGATCAGTACCCGATCGCGCTGGAAGGCGCATTGAAGCTGAAAGAGATCTCTTACATTCACGCTGAAGCCTACGCTGCAGGCGAACTGAAACACGGTCCGCTGGCGCTGATTGACGCGAATATGCCGGTTATCGTCGTTGCACCGAACAACGAACTGTTGGAAAAACTGAAATCCAACATTGAAGAAGTTCGTGCGCGTGGCGGTCAGTTGTACGTCTTCGCCGATGAGGATGCAGGTTTTGTCGGTAGCGATAACATGCACATCATCGAGATGCCGCATGTGGAAGAGGTTATTGCACCGATCTTCTACACCGTTCCGCTGCAGCTACTGGCTTACCACGTCGCGCTGATCAAAGGCACCGACGTTGACCAGCCGCGTAACCTGGCAAAATCGGTTACGGTTGAGTAATTAATGGATGCCCTGCGTAAGCAGGGCATGTGACTGCTGACAAACGCAAAACTGCCTGATGCGCTACGCTTATCAGGCCTACGTGGTTACTGCAATATATTGAATTTGCACTATTTTGTAGACCGAATAAGAGGTTCACGCCGCATCCGGCATGAACAACGCGCACTTTGTCAATAATCTGATGCCCTGCTTTCGCAGGGCATTTTTCGATCCCCTCTCTCATCGTCTCATCTTCAGCTATTTTTAAACTGTCACAGAAAGAAAATTTTTCTGCCAAGCTATTGTCACTTTCACTTCTAACTTATTGATTTTTCACCAGCCAAAAAGAGTTTTCTTTCGTGTCATAAAACTGTCATAAACCTTACATATAACTGTCACCTGTTTGTCCTATTTTGCTTCTCGTAGCCAACAAACAATGCTTTATGAATCCTCCCAGGAGACATTATGAAAGTTATGCGTACCACCGTCGCAACTGTTGTCGCCGCGACCTTATCGATGAGCGCTTTCTCTGTATTTGCAGAAGCAAGCCTGACAGGCGCAGGTGCAACCTTCCCTGCGCCGGTGTATGCCAAATGGGCTGACACTTACCAAAAAGAAACCGGTAATAAAGTTAACTACCAGGGCATTGGTTCTTCCGGTGGCGTAAAACAGATTATCGCCAATACCGTTGATTTCGGTGCTTCTGACGCGCCGCTGTCTGACGAAAAACTGGCTCAGGAAGGTCTGTTCCAGTTTCCGACCGTAATTGGCGGCGTGGTGCTGGCGGTTAACCTGCCTGGTCTGAAATCTGGTGAACTGGTTCTGGATGGTAAAACCCTCGGTGACATCTACCTGGGTAAAATTAAAAAGTGGGATGACGAAGCGATCGTCAAACTGAATCCGGGTCTGAAACTGCCTTCACAGAACATCGCCGTGGTGCGCCGCGCAGATGGCTCCGGGACTTCCTTCGTCTTCACCAGCTACCTGGCAAAAGTGAACGAAGAGTGGAAAAACAAAATTGGTTCTGGCTCTACCGTAAACTGGCCAACCGGTCTGGGCGGCAAAGGTAATGACGGTATTGCTGCGTTCGTTCAGCGTCTGCCGGGTGCGATTGGTTACGTTGAATATGCTTACGCTAAACAGAACAACCTGGCGTACACCAAACTGATCTCCGCTGATGGTAAACCGGTTAGTCCGACCGAAGAAAACTTCGCCAATGCGGCAAAAGGCGCAGACTGGAGCAAAACATTCGCTCAGGATCTGACCAACCAGAAAGGCGAAGATGCGTGGCCTATTACCTCTACCACGTTCATTCTGATCCACAAAGATCAGAAGAAACCAGAACAAGGCACAGAAGTGCTGAAGTTCTTCGACTGGGCGTACAAAACCGGGGCTAAACAGGCGAACGACCTGGATTATGCCAGCCTGCCGGATAGCGTAGTTGAACAGGTTCGCGCTGCGTGGAAGACCAATATTAAAGACAGTAGCGGTAAGCCGCTGTACTAATAAAACTCCAGGCCGGATGAGGCGTTAACGCCGCATCCGGCATTACAAAATGACTTTGTAAACGCGTTTAACTGAAGAGTAACTTATGGCTGCAACCAAGCCTGCTTTTAACCCACCGGGTAAAAAGGGCGACATAATTTTCAGCGTGCTGGTAAAACTGGCGGCGCTGATTGTGCTATTGATGTTGGGTGGCATTATTGTCTCTCTGATCATCTCCTCCTGGCCGAGCATTCAGAAATTTGGTCTGGCTTTCCTGTGGACCAAAGAGTGGGATGCACCGAACGATATCTACGGGGCGCTGGTGCCGATCTACGGTACGCTGGTGACTTCGTTTATCGCGCTGCTGATCGCCGTTCCGGTGAGTTTCGGTATCGCCCTGTTCCTGACTGAGCTTGCGCCTGGCTGGCTGAAACGCCCGCTGGGTATCGCCATTGAGTTGCTGGCAGCCATTCCAAGTATCGTTTACGGCATGTGGGGCCTGTTTATCTTCGCGCCGCTGTTTGCTGTTTACTTCCAGGAGCCGGTCGGCAATATCATGTCGAATATCCCGATTGTCGGCGCGCTGTTCTCCGGCCCGGCCTTTGGTATCGGTATCCTCGCAGCAGGCGTGATCCTCGCCATCATGATCATTCCGTACATTGCGGCAGTTATGCGCGATGTGTTTGAACAAACCCCGGTGATGATGAAAGAGTCGGCCTACGGTATCGGCTGCACCACCTGGGAAGTTATCTGGCGTATCGTTCTTCCGTTCACCAAAAATGGGGTCATCGGCGGCATTATGCTGGGTCTGGGGCGCGCGCTCGGTGAAACTATGGCGGTGACCTTTATCATCGGTAACACCTACCAGCTCGACAGCGCCTCTCTGTACATGCCGGGCAACAGTATCACCTCTGCGCTGGCCAACGAATTTGCGGAAGCGGAATCCGGTCTGCACGTTGCCGCACTGATGGAACTGGGCCTGATCCTGTTTGTGATTACCTTCATCGTCCTCGCTGCATCGAAATTTATGATTATGCGCCTGGCTAAGAATGAGGGGGCTCGCTAATGGCTATGGTTGAAATGCAAACCACTGCGGCGCTGGCAGAATCCCGCCGCAAAATGCAGGCGCGTCGCCGTCTCAAAAATCGTATTGCACTGACGCTCTCGATGGCGACGATGGCCTTCGGTCTGTTCTGGCTGATCTGGATTTTAATGTCCACCATCACTCGCGGTATCGATGGTATGTCGCTGGCGCTGTTCACTGAAATGACGCCGCCGCCAAATACGGAAGGCGGTGGTCTGGCGAACGCCCTGGCGGGTAGCGGGCTGTTAATTTTGTGGGCCACGGTATTCGGTACGCCGCTGGGCATTATGGCGGGGATTTATCTGGCGGAATATGGTCGTAAATCCTGGCTGGCAGAAGTGATTCGCTTTATTAACGACATTCTGCTCTCCGCGCCGTCGATTGTGGTTGGTCTGTTTGTTTACACCATCGTGGTGGCGCAGATGGAGCACTTCTCCGGCTGGGCGGGTGTGATTGCACTGGCGCTGTTACAGGTGCCGATTGTTATCCGCACCACCGAGAACATGCTGAAACTGGTGCCGGACAGCCTGCGTGAAGCGGCTTATGCGCTGGGTACGCCGAAGTGGAAGATGATCTCCGCGATTACGCTGAAAGCGTCGGTGTCCGGGATTATGACCGGTATCCTGCTGGCGATTGCCCGTATTGCTGGTGAAACCGCGCCGCTGCTGTTTACCGCGCTCTCCAACCAGTTCTGGAGCACGGACATGATGCAACCGATCGCCAACCTGCCGGTAACGATCTTTAAGTTTGCGATGAGTCCGTTTGCGGAATGGCAGCAACTGGCCTGGGCCGGGGTGTTGATCATTACCCTGTGCGTACTGCTGCTGAACATTCTGGCGCGCGTTGTATTTGCGAAGAATAAACACGGTTAACACTTTGCCGGATGCGGCGTGAACGCCTTATCCGGCCTACGGTAAGCCTGATTAGCGAAGTGCATCAGGCACGATGAGGAAAAGATTGCAATGAGTATGGTTGAAACTGCCCCGAGTAAAATTCAGGTTCGTAATTTGAACTTCTACTACGGCAAATTCCATGCCCTGAAAAACATCAACCTGGATATCGCTAAAAACCAGGTTACGGCGTTTATCGGGCCGTCCGGCTGCGGTAAATCGACGCTGCTGCGTACCTTCAACAAAATGTTTGAACTGTATCCAGAGCAGCGCGCGGAAGGTGAAATTCTGCTCGATGGCGACAACATCCTGACCAACACTCAGGATATCGCTCTGCTGCGTGCGAAAGTGGGCATGGTGTTCCAGAAACCGACGCCGTTCCCGATGTCCATTTACGACAATATCGCCTTTGGCGTGCGTCTGTTTGAGAAGCTCTCCCGTGCTGACATGGACGAGCGCGTGCAGTGGGCATTGACCAAAGCCGCATTGTGGAACGAAACCAAAGATAAATTGCACCAGAGCGGTTACTCTCTCTCTGGCGGTCAGCAACAGCGTCTGTGTATTGCGCGTGGTATCGCCATTCGCCCGGAAGTGCTGCTGCTCGACGAACCGTGTTCGGCGCTCGACCCCATCTCTACCGGGCGTATTGAAGAGCTGATCACCGAACTGAAGCAGGATTACACCGTGGTGATCGTAACCCACAACATGCAGCAGGCCGCGCGTTGTTCCGACCACACGGCGTTTATGTATCTGGGCGAATTGATTGAGTTCAGCAACACGGACGATCTGTTCACCAAGCCAGCGAAGAAACAAACAGAAGACTACATCACCGGTCGTTACGGTTGATTCAGGAGTGCGTTATGGACAGTCTCAATCTTAATAAACATATTTCCGGCCAGTTCAACGCCGAACTGGAAAGCATCCGCACGCAGGTGATGACCATGGGCGGCATGGTGGAGCAGCAACTTTCTGATGCAATCACCGCGATGCACAACCAGGACAGCGATCTGGCGAAGCGGGTCATCGAAGGCGATAAAAACGTCAACATGATGGAAGTGGCAATCGATGAAGCCTGCGTGCGCATTATTGCCAAACGTCAGCCGACGGCGAGCGACCTGCGTCTGGTTATGGTTATCAGTAAAACCATTTCCGAACTGGAGCGTATTGGCGACGTGGCGGATAAAATCTGTCGCACTGCACTGGAGAAATTCTCCCAGCAGCATCAGCCGTTGCTGGTAAGCCTGGAATCACTGGGGCGTCACACTATCCAGATGTTGCATGACGTGCTGGACGCGTTTGCGCGCATGGATATTGACGAAGCGGTGCGTATTTATCGTGAAGATAAAAAAGTCGATCAGGAGTACGAAGGGATTGTTCGTCAGTTGATGACCTACATGATGGAAGATTCGCGCACCATTCCGAGCGTACTTACTGCGTTGTTCTGCGCACGTTCAATCGAACGTATTGGCGACCGCTGCCAGAATATCTGCGAGTACATCTTCTACTACGTGAAGGGGCAGGATTTCCGCCACGTCGGTGGTGATGAGCTGGATAAATTGCTGGCAGAGAAAGATTCGAAAGCGTAACGCAAACTGTAGGCCGGATAAGGCGTTTACGCCGCATCCGGCAATCTGCGAGTACGAAATCAGCCCGGAGAAATGCTCACCGGGTTTCTTTATTTATCGCGTAATATCCCATCCCCTGGCCTTCCAGAGTGCAGGTAACTGCGCCAACTCGGTAAAAGTGGTGACTTTCGGATGAACGATCGGCTTATTGTGCGGGTCAGCGCAGAAGTAAAACACCTCCATACCGGCATCGATTCCTGACTGCGCATCGGCGCTGGAGTCATCGACCAGAATGCAGTTTTCAACGTTCACATTCATCGCTTTTGCCGCATGGAACATTAACGCCGGGTCGGGCTTCCAGCGTTGGATGTCATAGCCACTGAACAACTTTTCCGGGAAATAGTGCAGCATATTGAGCTTACCAAGCGAATGCTGCATCTTGCTGACCGGACCGTTAGAGACGACGCACATCGGCACTTTCACACTAGCCAGCAATTCGTTCGCTCCTGCAATCACCTCAAGCTCGCTATCAAACAGGCGCGCCACTTCCGCACGGTAAACGTGTTCGGCATCGGCACGGACTATTTCTACGCCCTGTTCTTTGCTAATGATGTCGATGATTTCGTAGAGTTTTACGCCTTTAAAGCGGGTAAAAATTTCTTCAAGGTCAACGTTAATGCCAAATTCCCTGAACATCGTGACATAGGCTCGAGAGCAAATAACCTCACTGTCGACCAGCGTACCGTCGCAGTCGAAAAATACCGCTTCTATCTGGGACATGTCTTTCCTTTATCGTTAGTTTAACGTTTTCGTCAGGCATATTCGCATGACGCAATCGTTGCCGTATAAGCAAATACAATGAAAAAAAGTTATCTTCAGCCGTCCATATTGTCTCATTTTGGTATACGATAGCGACGTATTTTCCCTCCTTGTTCGGAAATAGATAATGAGTCAACAACACACAACCCAGGCTTCTGGCCAGGGGATGCTGGAACGCGTGTTTAAACTGCGCGAACATGGCACGACGGCACGGACCGAAGTGATCGCCGGTTTTACCACCTTCCTGACGATGGTTTACATCGTTTTTGTTAACCCGCAAATTCTCGGCGTTGCTGGCATGGACACCAGCGCCGTCTTCGTCACCACCTGTCTGATTGCTGCGTTCGGCAGTATTCTGATGGGGCTGTTTGCTAATCTTCCAGTTGCGCTAGCACCAGCTATGGGCCTGAACGCATTCTTCGCCTTTGTCGTTGTGCAGGCGATGGGCTTACCGTGGCAGGTCGGGATGGGTGCAATCTTCTGGGGCGCAATTGGTCTGCTGTTACTGACAATCTTCCGTGTTCGCTACTGGATGATTGCCAACATTCCGGTGAGTCTGCGTGTGGGGATCACCAGCGGTATCGGCCTGTTCATTGGCATGATGGGGCTGAAAAACGCAGGTGTGATTGTCGCTAATCCGGAAACGCTGGTGAGTATCGGTAATCTGACTTCTCACAGTGTGCTGCTGGGTATCCTCGGCTTCTTCATCATCGCCATTCTGGCTTCACGTAACATTCACGCAGCGGTGCTGGTTTCTATCGTGGTGACAACGCTGCTGGGCTGGATGTTGGGTGATGTGCACTACAACGGCATTGTCTCCGCGCCGCCGAGCGTGATGACCGTGGTGGGGCATGTGGATTTAGCTGGTTCATTCAACCTCGGACTGGCTGGCGTGATTTTCTCTTTCATGCTGGTTAACCTGTTTGACTCCTCCGGTACGCTGATTGGCGTGACTGATAAAGCAGGTCTGGCGGATGAGAAAGGTAAATTCCCGCGCATGAAGCAGGCGCTGTATGTCGATAGTATCTCTTCCGTGACCGGTTCGTTTATCGGCACTTCTTCTGTTACGGCGTATATTGAATCTTCTTCCGGCGTTTCCGTTGGTGGACGTACTGGTCTGACGGCAGTGGTTGTTGGTTTGCTGTTCCTGCTGGTTATCTTCCTGTCGCCGCTGGCGGGGATGGTGCCTGGCTACGCCGCGGCTGGCGCGCTGATTTACGTTGGCGTACTGATGACATCAAGTCTTGCGCGTGTGAAATGGCAGGATCTCACCGAATCCGTTCCGGCGTTTATTACTGCCGTGATGATGCCGTTTAGCTTCTCGATTACCGAAGGTATTGCGCTGGGCTTTATCTCCTACTGCGTGATGAAAATCGGTACAGGCCGTCTGCGCGACCTTAGCCCGTGCGTGATTATCGTGGCGCTGCTGTTTGTGCTGAAAATTGTCTTTATCGACGCCCACTAAAATCGATAGCGCCTTAAAAACCCGCCATGCATGATTGCTGGCGGGTTTTTTATTTAGATCTTAACGCGTTGAATAAACTCTCCAAATGCGGTCAACTGCCCGGTCAGGTGGTCTAGCGTTCCCTGATCAATCACTTCTCCTGTCTGCGGATCGACTTTGTTCTGAATCACACCGCCCATAAACTCTGGTTTGTTCATCACCATTGCATCCAGGAAGACCAGAATCTGGCGCAGATGATACTGACAGCGTGCGCCGCCAATTACGCCCATTGAGCTGGTCTGAATCAACACCGGTTTACCGGCCAATGGCTGATCGGGCAGGCGGGAAAGCCAGTCGATGGCATTTTTCAGTCCACCCGGCACCGAGTAGTTATATTCCGGCGTCACGATCACCACACCATCTGCCTGACGAATCTGTTCCGCCAGAGCTTCAACCGTTGCTGGAAAACCGTCTTCCTGCTGTACGTCTGCGTCATATAAGGGAATGTCAGCAATAGATGGCAACGCGTTAACTTCCATACCCGCTGGGGCAATTTTCGGCAGCGTACGTGCAACCATGCCATTAAATGAACCTTTGCGCAGGCTTCCCAATAACGTAACCACCTTCAATTTTTCAGACATGATGACTCCTGTGGTTGTCTATCAATTTGGCAAAAATGACTTCACGGTAGAGAGCTGGGCAAAACGCATCATCCGGCTGGTTGGATTATTGGCGCGGCTGTGAATATCCGGCAGGCTTTTCCAGCCTTGCTTGCCATCAAACTCCCAGACATTGAGCTTTTCAATCGCTGGGCTGACCGCCACGGACCATACCAGCACTTCCTCTGCGTCGCATATCGCTTCTACATGATTTACATGGGCACATTTCAGGCGTCCCGCAATGGGCATCAACTGCAGATTTCGCGGGTCGTCATTCAAAACATCACCGGTAAGTTTTAGCACGCTTCGGCGCAGCGTGATGAGCTGCGCTCGCGCTTCGTTAGGATCGTTTTGCTTACTGATCCATAGTGATTCATTGCTGGAAAAAGCATGGTTATCGGGCGCGTGAGGGCTATGAAACCCGCGAGTCGCGCGCTGTAGTTCCATATCGAGGCCACATTCACCTTCAGTTGTTAACGCCACTCCGACCATGTTTCCGGCATAGGCTATTGAAAATGATGGTAAATTTTTATCGTGGAAAACCGGTTTTCCTTTAGCCTGGGTGACGATTTCCGGCAATTCACTAATGCCGTACAGCAAGAACATCAGTTCTGCGAGTAAACCTCTGGACGCCAGGAAACGGCTTTGACGATGAGGGGGAAGATTTAGGGCTTCTTGATGACACTGGGAGGGTAGACGAACAGATATCAGGTGTCCTTCCGTTAAAATCCCTCGGGCAAAGTGAGTCGCCATTTTTCGCTCCATGCTTAATGGTCCATTATGAATACAGAGTAATCATTTACTAAAATTATGGACAGACTAAAGCGGCGAAAAGTTCGATTCAGACAAATTTATTACATGTTTTTTACATTTTATCGCGAAATGTGGTCGCATTTTATACGATTTAATTATGCCATCGAGGCGTAAAGATTTTTAATGGTTTCCCGTAACCAGACGATCTTCGGGTTATGGCTGTTCCGTTTGTGCCACAGCAGAGTAAACGGCACTTCCAGCTTTTTTTGCTGGATTTCGTCAAACGGGAGAGGGAGTGCAACCAGTGGAAGCTGGTGGAGTTGGTTGTAGTACTGACAGTAGCGCGGTGCGGTCGCCAGTAGCAGATTGTCGGGCTGCGCCGCCATAAATAGTGACAGCTCGAATTCCGGCAGACTCATGGCAATCGTGCGTTCGCGTCCTGATTCCTGCAACACATTGTCCAGCGCCCAGGTATCGCTCAGTTCCCAGCAAATGCTGATATGTGGATAACGTAAAAAAGTATCCAGATCCCATTCTTCACGCAGCGCCGGATGATCTTTGCGCAACCAGACGCACGGTAAGTCTGTAAATAATACGTCATAATCAATAGACAACGGCAGAAGACTAAGCTGTTCTCGCGAGCGGGGGTGGCTTTCTCGTCCGGTAAAGCCGATATCCACTTCGCCACGAATAATTGCATCCAACGAGTCATAATCCCAGTTGCGCAGTTTAATCGTCGCCTGTGGGTAACGCTGGTAAATATGTTTCGACAGCGCATTAAACATAATCATCATCAGCGGCGATTCTGCTGCCAGCTCAAACTTCAGACCACGTGGCGTTTGGTGGTGCGGTTTATCCAGCAGCAGATTGCTCATTTGCATCCACTCCGCCAGATTTTGCTCCATGCTGACCATCAGCGGCGTTGGCGTCAGGCCCAGCGGTGAGTTCACAAAGAGCAGGTCATCAAACCATATCCGAAGCTTTGCCAGAGATTTGCTCACCGCCGAAGGCGTCACGTTCATCCGTTTCGCCGCTTTGGTCACGCTGCGCTCCTGCATCAGCAGTTGCAGGCAGAGCAGCAAATTCAAATCAAGTGTGGTGATGGATTTCTTCATGAGCGGTAACGGGGCGTCCAGGCGCGACGAGCATAATCAGCAACAGGCTCACTATGCTACAGGCAATCAGAATCCCGATCAGCATATTCCATGCGCCTACGCCGACTACCGCCGCTAGCCAAATCCACAGTGATGAACCGCAAACCTGTGCAATCCCTAATGTCGAACTGGCTACGCCCGCGCGTAATGAAAACGGCCCTAATGCCTGACTCATTGCCACGCCGAATCCCACCGAAAAACCAGCGCAAATCAACGTGATGCCAAACAGCGAAACTGCATGGGAAGGCGAAACCGCAAGGATGATTCCCGCCGCCAGAAATAACACCTGCGAGGTGATCATCAACGTACGTGGCTTAAAAATTCCCAGCGCAAATGGCGTAGAAAATGAAACGGTCATGCTGACGCCAGCGGTCAACGCCATAATGGTGGCGTATTCTCCGCGCGCAAAGCCCATGATTTCCATCAGCAATACTGGCGACGTATTCACGAAGGTAAGGATGACTGAGACGCTGAGGGTGGTGATAAGCACTCGGCTGAGGAAAAAGCGGTTAAGCAACGACTCGGTATTTTCTCGTGTTTTGCCCGAAGCGGCAGGTGCCGCAGGGCGGGTTTCTTTTAAAATAAACAATGACAACATGAGTACCGCGACACCCATCAGCGCCATTACCCAGAACAGGCTCTGCCACGGGTACTTAAGCATAATCAGGTGGCCAAGCACTGGCGCTAACACCGGAATGATGCAGGTAATGCCGTTGAGTAATGACAGCACTTTTGCCCGACGTCGATCGTCCAGCGTGTCGCGTAAAATCGCGAATGCCACTACGTAACAACAGCCCGCGCCGAGTCCCTGCAGAAAGCGTCCTGCAAGAAATAACGCACTGGTTTCAGCCAGTGAACAGAGCACAGAGGCGATAATAAATAGCGCCGCTCCGGGGATGGCGACAGGTTTTCTCCCTGAACGGTCGGCCACTTTACCGGCAAATAACATTGCTGCTGCCATCCCCGCAAGGTAAACGGAGAACGCAATATGCAACTGCGCTTCGCTGGCATTGAGATCGGCGGCGATGCGCGGTAAGCCGACCAGGTACATATCAATACCTGCGGGATAGAGTAAAACCAGGGCAAAACTACAAATTAAAAAGCGGGACATGGGATAAAGCGTCCTGACGGGAAGGTGACGCAAAGCATACGTGGTGAAGGAGAATCAGGCGAGTTGCCATTTGGACAAAAGAGATTTCCTTTCAGGCAAGAACCCCGTGGATGGCTGGCTTCAGGTTGTTGATAAAGTGCACTTTATTCATGCCGGATGCGGCGTGGACGCCCTATCCGGCCTACGAAAATACGCAAATTCAAAACATTACAGAGATAAGGTAGGCCTGATAAGCGTAGCGCATCAGGCAATTTTACGTTTGCCATCAGTCTTAAGCCAGCGAATGACCGCTGGCTTCTTTAAGGGCTTAGCCAAATTTAGGTAACACGTTAAAGACGTTGCCGAACCAGCACAAAATCACGGTGATACCAAAGATAATGACAATCGCCGGAATAAGATTGCCGCCCCAGACCGTGAATATCTGATTGGGAAACTTCTTGCGAGCTTTGATTGCCAGTACCGCAGGGATAATGACCGCCCAGATGGTGGCGCACAGTCCGGCACCGCCAATCCCGTAAATAAAGCCATTCGGGAAGACGAGATACAACAAAGCGGGTGGCAGGAAGGTTAACAGCACGGTTTTGAAACGTCCGCCGTGGGAGTTATCAATCTTAAACAGATCCGCCAGGTAATCGAACAGCCCAAGCGTGACGCCAAAAAACGAACTGGCGACAGCTAAATTGGAGAACACCAGCAGGCAAAATTCGATAATGCCATGCTGTTTGGTGCCGAGGAACGTTTTTACCAGTGAATCAACGTTGCCGCCCGAGGAGATGATCGCTTTAAAACTTTCTCGCGAGATATTCCCCATCGTGCAATAAAGCCAGAAGAGATAAATCACCAGTGCCAGCAGCGAGCCGAAAACCACGCTTTTGATTAGTTTATCTTTCTTTTTGCCATAGCAAATAATCAGACTGGGAATATTGCCGTGGAAACCAAATGACGCCAGACACACCGGCAAAGCCATAAAGATATACGGGAAGTAAGACGTCCCCGCCGTCGTGCTGGTGGAATCGCGCAGAATGGAATAATCGACCTGGAAGAAGAAAGAACCAAACACGATCACAAAGGAGATAATCTTCAGCCCGAGGAACAACGAGGTAATACGACTGGCGGCTAAAGAGCTTATCCACAATACGCTGGCAACGAAAATGGCCGTACAGATCCCGACAATGCGTGGATTAGCGTGATAACCCAAATTCATCGATATCGTTTCGCTAATGATTGCGCCGTTAGCAGAGATATAAGCATAAGTGAGAATATAGAGAACGAAGGCAACGGTAATACCGCTAATAATGTTCCAGGTGTTGCCAATTAAATCTTTGGTGATGGTGTTAAAACTGGAGCCGACGGGATAATTTAAGTTTGCTTCTAATAATAATAGCCCTGAATGTAACATTGAAAACCAGGCGATAATAAGAATAAAAGCGCCCCAAAAAAACCAGGCACCGGCAAGGTCAACAGGTAAAGCAAACATCCCACCGCCAATTACTGTACCGGCTATAACCATAACACCCCAAAATGCAGAGTGCTTTTTTTCTGATTGATCAGTCATGATGCCACCTTTAGAGGAAGGCTATTTTTGTTATTGAGGATGTAGGGGAAATAGAGTGGCTAACATCCTTATAGCCACTCTGTAGTGTTAATTAAACTTCTTTCAGTTTTGCGGTGAAGTGACGCAATACTTTTGGTTCGTAGGTAAAGGTTAATCCTTTAATATTTGTCGCGTTCTCTTTCACATGTTTGAAGGCTTCAATAATGAAGTCCATATGTGTTTGGGTATATGTTGCGCGTGGAATGGTTAAACGCAGCAGTTCTGCCGGGCAAGGCAGTTGTTTACCGGTTTTCGGATCGCGACCTAACAGGAAGGAACCAATTTCTACCGCACGGATACCGGCAACTTTATACAGCTCGCACGCCAGTGCCTGTGCCGGGAATTGATCTGCCGGGATATGTGGCAACAGTTTACCGGCATCAACGAACGCCGCATGACCGCCCGCCTGCTGGCATACTACGCCAATCTCTTCCAGACCATCGACCAGATACTGCACCTGCGCAATACGATAAGCCAGCCAGTCATGGTTCATGCCGTCATACAGCCCCACCGCCAGACGCTCCATCGCACCGCCTTCCAGACCACCATAAGTCGGGAAGCCTTCCTGCACTACGCACAGCGTTCTGCATTCGGTGTAGACATCGAAGAAGCTGTCGTCTTTCACGCACAGCAGGCCGCCCATCGGCACCATCGCATCTTTCTTGGCGGACATCGCCAGCATATCGGCATATTTATAGGTTTCGCGAGTGATCTGCTCGATAGTCCAGTCTTTATATTCCGCTTCACGCTGTTTGATGAAATAGGCGTTTTCGGCAAAGCGTGCGGAGTCCATTACCACCGGAATATCGTATTTCTTCGCAATGCTGTACATCGCTTTCATATTTGCCAGTGAAACCGGCTGGCCGCCTGCGGAGTTGCTGGTAATGGTCGCAACGATATACGGCACGTTATTCGGGCCAACTTCTTCAATACCGCGTTCTAATCCTTCGAGGTCAAAGTTGCCTTTAAAGTCGTAACGTACGCCAGTATCGAAGGCTTCTTTGATATAGACGTTACGCACGGTACAGCCGTTAATCTGGCTATGGCCCTGAGTGGTATCGAAGAAATAGTTAGAGAACGCCACCATTTTGCTGCGATCCAGACCTTTTTCCTGCTCGCGTTTTTTAATCAGTACTGGAATATAGATTTGCTCTGCGCCACGGCCCTGGTGGGTCGGAATAGTATATTGATAACCAAAGATATTTTTTACTGACTCGGCTAACGCATAGTAGCTGCGGCTGCCACTGTAGGCTTCGTCGCCGCGCATCATCGCAGCCTGCATACTCTGCGTTACCGCCCCGGTGCCGCTGTCGGTCAGTAAATCGATAAACACATCTTCGCTATCCAGCAGGAACGGATTCATACCAGATTTAATAATCGCTTCTTCACGGTAAGCGCGAGTCGTACGTTTTACTGGCTCAATAACACGAATGCGGAACGGTTCAGGGAGATGTTTAAAGTTTTCCATTGCATAATCCTTCATTTATTTTAATTACAGTGACCCCTGTGAATATTGCGTCTGCAATAACCATTAATTCACCATAATTATGTATACGAGTACATTTATTTAGACGAGCAAATAGATAAAACAATAATGGCTTGTCTAAAAGGTAAAATTAAGGCATGGCAAACTAATAGATCACATTGAATCTAATTGGTTTGGCTCTGGTGATGGCTACAGAAGGGCAAATTAAGGGCGGTGATCGACAATCTTGTTGTCAATATTGAACCACTTTGAGGTCACACATATATGTAAGATATTCATAATGCACTTATCCTCGAAAGACATGTTGCTACACTATTACATTAAGATTTTTATATCTATTCCTAAGTTTATTAAATGTGAATCGAATCACAATCGTTCGAGATGCATTATTAAATGTTTTTTTTCAGAAAAATACGCGGCATTAAAATTTTAATGTTTATAAGATGAATTGATTAATAAAAAGAATGCAAACAGGAAAACAAAGCCGCATCCTGACTACCAGATGCGGCTTCGTAAGTGCGGTTACTTACCGATACAGAAGCTGGAGAAAATCCGCCCCAGTAGGTCGTCAGAGGTAAACTCCCCGGTAATCTCGCTCAAGTTCTGCTGCGCCAGGCGCAGCTCTTCCGCCAGCAATTCGCCCGCCCATGCGCCCAACAGCTGTGCTTTACCTTGCTGCAAATGCTCCGCTGCCTGTTCCAGTGCCTGTAGGTGGCGACGACGCGCCAGGAAGCCGCCTTCCATGTTGGTGTCAAAGCCCATGCTCTGTTTGAGATGGTTACGCAGCACGTCCACACCTTCACCAGTTCTTGCCGAGAGACGAATTAACGCGTGACCGTTCACTTCGCTCATTCCCAGCGTTTCGCCGGTGATATCGGCTTTATTGCGCACGACGGTGATCGGTAGTTTCGCAGGCAGACGGGCGATAAATTCCGGCCAGATCTCTGCCGGATCCACGGCGTCTGTCGTGGTGCCATCGACCATAAACAGCACGCGGTCGGCCTGTTCAATTTCCTGCCACGCACGCTCGATACCAATACGTTCCACTTCGTCACTGGCTTCACGTAGCCCGGCGGTGTCGATGATATGCAGCGGCATTCCGTCAATGTGGATATGCTCACGCAGCACGTCACGCGTGGTTCCGGCGATATCAGTTACGATCGCCGCTTCACGGCCCGCCAGCGCGTTTAACAGGCTCGATTTACCGGCGTTAGGACGTCCGGCAATCACCACTTTCATCCCTTCGCGCAACAGGCTGCCCTGACGAGCTTCGGCGCGTACCGCGTCAAGATCGGCAATCACGTCATTGAGCTGGGCTTCAATTTTGCCGTCGGAGAGGAAATCGATCTCTTCATCGGGGAAATCAATCGCCGCTTCGACGTAAATACGCAGGTGGGTAAGGGCTTCTACCAGATGATTAACCCGTGCGGAGAACGCGCCTTGCAGCGAATTAAGCGCCGAACGGGCTGCCTGTTCCGAGCTGGCATCGATCAGATCGGCAATCGCTTCTGCCTGGGCTAAATCAAGTTTATCGTTAAGAAACGCGCGTTCTGAAAACTCGCCAGGGCGGGCAATTCGCAGGCCGGGAATGGTCAGAATACGTTTTAACAGCAGGTCGAGGATCACCGGACCGCCATGACCCTGCAGTTCCAGCACATCTTCGCCGGTGAACGAGTTCGGGCCAGGGAACCATAGCGCAATCCCCTGATCGAGCACGCTGCCGTCGGCGTCTTTAAACGGAAGATAATCGGCGTAGCGCGGCTTAGGCAGTTTACCCAGCACGGTTTCGGCAACTTCACGGGCTTTGAGGCCGGAGATGCGCAGGATGCCAACGCCGCCACGTCCCGGAGGCGTGGCCTGGGCTACGATAGTGTCATTATCGCTCATGATGTTCCTGTTGCTTTGTGTGGCGGATGCGCGGTGCTTATCCGCCCTACGAAAAGAAAAAAGGCGGTCAACTGACCGCCCTTATTTTAGCGAAAACTCACCGAATCAGGATTTTTTCTTCTCGCGGCTATGCAGGCCACGTTTTTCCAGACCACGGTAAATCAGCTGCTGCTGAATAATGGTAACCAGGTTGCTGACGATATAGTACAGCACCAGACCTGACGGGAACCACAGGAAGAACACGGTGAAGATGACCGGCATAAAGGTCATGATCTTCTGCTGCATCGGGTCGGTCACAGTGGTCGGCGACATCTTCTGAATGAAGAACATCGTTACGCCCATCAGGATCGGCAGGATGTAGTACGGGTCCTGTGCAGACAGGTCATGGATCCACAGTGCAAACGGCGCCTGACGCAGTTCAACGGAACCCATCAGCATGTAGTACAACGCCAGGAAGATTGGCATCTGGATAATCAGCGGGAAGCAGCCGCCCAGCGGGTTAACCTTCTCAGCTTTGTACAGCGCCATCATTTCCTGGCTGATACGCTGTTTGTCATCGCCCAGACGCTCACGCATAGCCTGAATCTTCGGCTGCAGCATACGCATCTTCGCCATGGAGGTGTACTGCGCTTTGGTCAGCGGGTACATGATGCCACGAACGATAAAGGTGATGATGATAATGGAGAAGCCCCAGTTACCCACAAAGCTATGGATCCATTTCAGCAGTTTGAACAGCGGCTGAGAAATGAACCACAACCAACCGTAATCAACGGTCAGATCCAGGTGCGGAGCAACAGCTGCCATTTTGTCCTGGATTTCTGGGCCAACCCACAGGGTGCTGTTCATCGCGCCAGTCTGACCAGGCTGAACCAGTACCGGCTGAGATTTATAGCCGATAGCGGCGATGCCGTTACCCAGATTAGCAGTGTAGAAGTTGTTGGTGCCGTCGTTATGCGGGATCCACGCAGTCGCGAAATACTGTTGCAGCATCGCCACCCAACCACCTTTCGAAGAGATGTTCAGGTTTTCGTTATCGGCAATGGTATCGAACTTGTATTTCTCGTACTTCTCGTCAGGCGTGGAGTACGCTGCGCCACGGAAGGTATGCAGTGCGAAGTTGCTGCTTCCAGTGTCGAGATGCGGTGGCAGATTGATGGATTGCTTCAACTGACCAAAGGTGGAGATCTCCAGCGGTTTTTCGCCAGCGTTCTGCACGTTGTAGTTGACGTTGACAGCGTAATCACCACGTTTCAGGACAAACGTTTTGGTAAACGTGTTGCCTGCCGCGTCGGTATACGTCATCGGCACCTGCAGTTCGTTTTGGCCTTCAGCCAGCACATAAGCGTCTTTTTCAACGTTATACAGCGGACGCGGGCCGTTAGCCGGGTTATCCGGGCCATCACGACCGGTCAGACCGCTCTGTGCCTGATAAATAAACTGCGGTGAAGTTTCCAGCAGCTGGAACGGCTGGGTAGAGTTCAGCTCTTTCGGGTAAGCCGGGAGCAGAGCCTGTTCAACATCACCACCACGGGTGTTGATGGTCAGATCAAGCACGTCGGTCTTAACCGAAATCAGTTTCCCCTGGCCACTGGCCGGTACGCCCTGGTCGGCGGCGCTACCCGCTGCGGTGGTCGTTGTCTGCGTGGTCTGTTGGGCCTGAGGTTGCGGGTTTTTATCCTGCTCCCAAGCTTGCCAGATCATGAAAGACACGAACAGCAAAGCGATGACTAAAAGATTGCGTTGCGAATCCATCGTTAGTGTTCTCTGGTATCAAATGGTCCGGGCGGGACGGGATCGTCACCACCAGGGTGTAAAGGGTGGCATTTTAATACGCGTTTCACCGTCAACCAACTGCCTTTTATCACTCCAAACCTGCGCAATGCCTCAATTCCGTAGCTTGAACAGGTTGGAGTGAAACGACAATGCGGCCCGAGTAGCGGACTAATCAGGCGTTGATAGACCCGAATGAGGGCTATCAGGACCCGCGAGCCAGGCGACAGTGGCGGCGCCATAATTTTTCCAACGCTTCCGAGAGAGCACGGTTATCGAGGTCGGCAACCCCTTTTTTCGCCACCACCACGAAATCCATAGCCGGGAGTTCATGTTGGCGCAGACGGAAGCTTTCACGCGTCAGACGTTTAATCCGATTGCGTTCATGCGCGCGTCGAACGTTTTTCTTGGCGACAGTAAGACCGATACGGGGATGCCCCAGCGAATTCAGGCGGCCGAGAATGGTAATTTGCGGCGTGCCAGCCCGTTGTGGCTGCTGGAAGACGAATGTGAATTGACTGGGAGTTAACAAACGTAACTCCCTGGGAAATGCGAGCTTAACCACGCAGGGGTTAGCTATATTACTTAGAAACGGTCAGACGAGCGCGGCCTTTAGCACGACGACGTGCCAGAACCTGACGACCATTTTTAGTAGCCATACGAGCACGGAAGCCGTGAGAACGGTTGCGCTTCAGTACAGACGGTTGAAAAGTGCGTTTCATGGCGATTTCTACCTAAACTTGAATAAATTCAATGGCTTTATTGGATATCCGCCGAAAAATGAAACGATGGACACCGAAGCCATGGGTGATTAAAGAGGCCGGATTGTAATAATTGTACACTCCGGAGTCAATTCTCTTTCCTTATTTACCGCGCTTTTCCGCACCTTTTCGCTGGGAAAATGTACGGCCTCACACCAGTGAAAACCAGCATGGCGCGCCGGGGCGAGGATTATACGGGCTACCGGATAAAGCGCAAGGATCGTCCAGGATCTTTCTTAGATCGATTAAGCCTAATTTTGTCTAAGGTCATTAAATTTTCCAATATGCGGCGTAAATCGTGCCCGCCTTGCGGCAGGATCGTTTACACTTAGCGAGTTCTGGAAAGCCCTGTGGATAAATCGGGAAAATCTGTGAGAAACAGAAGATCTCTTGCGCAGTTTAGGCTATGATCCGCGGTCCCGATCGTTTTGCAGGATCTTGATCGGGCATATAACCGCAGACAGCGGTTCGTGCGTCACCCTCATGCAGGGTCTTTTCGACGTGCGTCAACAATCATGAATGTTTCAGCCTTAGTCATAATCGACTTTTGTTCGAGTGGAGTCCGCCGTGTCACTTTCGCTTTGGCAGCAGTGTCTTGCCCGATTGCAGGATGAGTTACCAGCCACAGAATTCAGTATGTGGATACGCCCATTGCAGGCGGAACTGAGCGATAACACGCTGGCCTTGTACGCGCCAAACCGTTTTGTCCTCGATTGGGTAAGGGACAAGTACCTCAATAATATCAATGGACTGCTAACCAGTTTCTGCGGAGCGGATGCCCCACAGCTGCGTTTTGAAGTGGGCACAAAGCCCGTGACACAAACGCTGAAAGTCCCTGCCAGCAATACAGTTGCACCCGCTCAGGCAGCGCAGGTGCAGCCGCAACGTGCTGCGCCTTCTACGCGCTCAGGCTGGGATAACGTTCCGGCTCCGGCAGAACCGACCTATCGTTCCAACGTCAACGTTAAACATACGTTTGATAACTTCGTCGAAGGTAAATCTAACCAGCTGGCGCGCGCGGCGGCTCGCCAGGTGGCAGACAACCCGGGCGGCGCCTATAACCCGCTGTTCCTTTATGGCGGCACGGGGCTGGGTAAAACCCACCTGCTTCATGCGGTGGGTAATGGCATTATGGCGCGCAAGCCGAATGCCAAAGTGGTTTATATGCACTCCGAACGCTTTGTTCAGGACATGGTAAAAGCCCTGCAAAACAATGCGATCGAAGAGTTTAAACGCTACTACCGTTCCGTTGATGCGCTGCTGATCGACGATATTCAGTTTTTCGCCAATAAAGAACGATCCCAGGAAGAGTTTTTCCATACCTTTAACGCCCTGCTGGAAGGTAATCAGCAGATCATCCTCACGTCGGATCGCTATCCGAAAGAGATCAACGGTGTTGAGGATCGTTTGAAATCTCGCTTCGGCTGGGGGCTGACTGTAGCGATCGAACCGCCAGAGCTGGAAACCCGCGTGGCGATCCTGATGAAAAAGGCCGACGAAAACGACATTCGTTTGCCGGGCGAAGTCGCGTTCTTTATTGCCAAGCGTCTACGATCTAACGTACGTGAGCTGGAAGGGGCGCTGAACCGCGTCATTGCTAACGCCAACTTTACCGGACGGGCGATCACGATTGACTTCGTACGTGAGGCGCTGCGCGACTTACTGGCTTTGCAGGAAAAACTGGTCACCATCGACAATATTCAGAAGACGGTGGCAGAGTACTACAAGATCAAAGTCGCGGATCTCCTTTCCAAACGTCGATCCCGCTCGGTAGCGCGTCCACGTCAGATGGCGATGGCGCTGGCGAAAGAGCTGACTAACCACAGTCTGCCGGAGATTGGCGATGCGTTTGGTGGTCGTGACCACACGACGGTGCTTCATGCCTGCCGTAAGATCGAGCAATTGCGTGAAGAGAGTCACGATATCAAAGAAGATTTCTCTAATTTAATCAGAACATTGTCATCGTAAACCTATGAAATTTACCGTAGAACGTGAGCATTTATTAAAACCGCTACAACAGGTGAGCGGTCCGTTAGGTGGTCGTCCTACGCTACCGATTCTCGGTAATCTGCTGTTACAGGTTGCTGACGGTACGTTGTCGCTGACCGGTACTGATCTCGAGATGGAAATGGTGGCACGCGTTGCGCTGGTTCAGCCGCACGAACCAGGGGCGACGACCGTTCCGGCGCGCAAATTCTTTGATATCTGCCGTGGTCTGCCTGAAGGCGCGGAAATTGCCGTGCAGCTGGAAGGTGAGCGAATGTTGGTGCGCTCCGGGCGTAGCCGTTTTTCGCTTTCCACTCTGCCTGCGGCGGATTTCCCGAACCTCGATGACTGGCAGAGCGAAGTCGAATTTACCCTGCCACAGGCGACGATGAAGCGTCTGATTGAAGCGACCCAGTTTTCTATGGCGCATCAGGACGTTCGCTATTACTTAAACGGTATGCTGTTTGAAACCGAAGGTGAAGAACTGCGCACCGTGGCGACCGACGGCCACCGTCTGGCGGTCTGTTCAATGCCAATTGGTCAGTCTTTGCCGAGCCATTCGGTGATCGTGCCGCGTAAAGGTGTGATTGAACTGATGCGTATGCTCGACGGCGGCGACAATCCGCTGCGCGTGCAGATTGGTAGCAACAATATTCGCGCCCACGTTGGTGACTTTATCTTCACCTCGAAACTGGTGGATGGTCGCTTCCCGGATTACCGCCGCGTTCTGCCGAAGAACCCGGACAAACATCTGGAAGCAGGCTGCGATCTGCTCAAGCAGGCGTTTGCTCGCGCGGCAATTCTCTCTAACGAGAAATTCCGCGGTGTGCGCCTGTATGTCAGCGAAAACCAGCTGAAAATCACCGCCAACAACCCGGAACAGGAAGAAGCGGAAGAGATCCTCGACGTTACCTATAGCGGTGCGGAGATGGAAATCGGCTTCAACGTCAGCTATGTGCTGGATGTCCTGAACGCACTGAAATGCGAAAACGTCCGCATGATGCTGACCGATTCGGTTTCCAGCGTGCAGATTGAAGATGCGGCTAGCCAGAGCGCGGCTTATGTTGTCATGCCAATGAGACTGTAATGTCCCTCACCCGCTTGTTGATCCGCGATTTCCGCAATATCGAAACCGCGGATCTCGCTTTATCTCCTGGCTTTAACTTTCTGGTAGGTGCCAACGGCAGTGGCAAAACCAGCGTGCTGGAAGCCATCTATACGCTCGGCCACGGTCGGGCGTTTCGCAGTTTGCAGATTGGTCGCGTTATTCGCCATGAGCAGGAAGCGTTTGTGCTCCACGGGCGTTTGCAGGGCGAAGAGCGCGAGACGGCAATTGGCTTAACCAAAGACAAACAGGGCGACAGCAAAGTCCGCATCGACGGTACTGACGGGCATAAAGTCGCGGAGCTGGCGCATCTGATGCCGATGCAACTGATAACGCCAGAAGGGTTTACTTTACTCAACGGCGGCCCCAAATACAGAAGAGCATTCCTCGACTGGGGATGCTTTCACAACGAACCTGGATTTTTCACCGCCTGGAGCAATCTCAAGCGGTTGCTCAAGCAGCGTAATGCGGCGCTGCGCCAGGTGACACGTTACGAACAGCTACGCCCGTGGGATAAAGAATTGATCCCGCTGGCGGAGCAAATCAGCACCTGGCGCGCGGAGTATAGCGCCGGTATCGCGGCCGATATGGCTGATACCTGTAAGCAATTTCTCCCTGAGTTTTCTCTGACTTTCTCTTTTCAGCGCGGCTGGGAGAAAGAGACAGAGTACGCTGAGGTGCTGGAACGTAATTTTGACCGCGATCGCCAGCTAACCTACACCGCGCACGGCCCGCATAAAGCGGACTTACGCATTCGCGCCGACGGTGCGCCGGTGGAAGATACCTTATCGCGTGGGCAGCTCAAGCTGCTGATGTGCGCCTTACGTCTGGCGCAAGGAGAGTTCCTCACCCGTGAAAGCGGGCGGCGGTGTCTCTACCTGATAGATGATTTTGCCTCTGAGCTTGATGATGAGCGTCGCGGGCTGCTTGCCAGCCGCTTAAAAGCGACGCAATCACAGGTCTTTGTCAGCGCGATCAGTGCTGAACACGTTATAGACATGTCGGACGAAAATTCGAAGATGTTTACCGTGGAAAAGGGTAAAATAACGGATTAACCCAAGTATAAATGAGCGAGAAACGTTGATGTCGAATTCTTATGACTCCTCCAGTATCAAAGTCCTGAAAGGGCTGGATGCGGTGCGTAAGCGCCCGGGTATGTATATCGGCGACACGGATGACGGCACCGGTCTGCACCACATGGTATTCGAGGTGGTAGATAACGCTATCGACGAAGCGCTCGCGGGTCACTGTAAAGAAATTATCGTCACCATTCACGCCGATAACTCTGTCTCTGTACAGGACGACGGGCGCGGTATTCCGACCGGTATTCACCCGGAAGAGGGCGTATCGGCGGCGGAAGTGATCATGACCGTCCTGCACGCAGGCGGTAAATTTGACGATAACTCCTATAAAGTGTCCGGCGGTCTGCACGGCGTTGGTGTTTCGGTAGTAAACGCCCTGTCGCAAAAACTGGAGCTGGTTATCCAGCGCGAGGGTAAAATTCACCGTCAGATCTACGAACACGGTGTACCGCAGGCTCCGCTGGCGGTTACTGGCGACACAGATAAAACCGGTACGATGGTGCGTTTCTGGCCCAGCCTCGAAACCTTCACCAATGTGACCGAGTTCGAATATGAAATTCTGGCGAAACGTCTGCGTGAGTTGTCGTTCCTCAACTCCGGCGTTTCCATTCGTCTGAAAGACAAGCGTGATGGTAAAGAAGACCACTTCCACTATGAAGGCGGTATCAAGGCGTTCGTTGAGTATCTGAACAAGAACAAAACGCCGATCCACCCAAATATCTTCTATTTCTCAACCGAAAAAGACGGTATCGGCGTTGAAGTGGCGCTGCAGTGGAACGATGGCTTCCAGGAAAACATCTACTGCTTTACCAACAACATTCCGCAGCGTGACGGCGGTACTCACCTGGCAGGCTTCCGTGCGGCGATGACCCGTACTCTGAACGCCTACATGGACAAAGAAGGCTACAGCAAAAAAGCCAAAGTCAGCGCCACCGGTGACGATGCGCGTGAAGGCCTGATTGCGGTCGTTTCCGTGAAAGTGCCGGACCCGAAATTCTCATCCCAGACCAAAGACAAACTGGTTTCTTCTGAGGTGAAATCGGCGGTTGAACAGCAGATGAACGAACTGCTGGCGGAATACCTGCTGGAAAATCCGACCGACGCGAAAATCGTGGTTGGCAAAATTATCGATGCTGCCCGCGCCCGTGAAGCTGCGCGTCGCGCTCGTGAAATGACCCGTCGTAAAGGTGCGCTGGATTTAGCTGGCCTGCCGGGCAAACTGGCGGACTGTCAGGAACGCGATCCGGCGCTTTCTGAACTGTACCTTGTGGAAGGGGACTCTGCGGGCGGCTCTGCAAAACAGGGGCGTAACCGCAAGAACCAGGCGATTCTGCCGTTGAAAGGTAAAATCCTCAACGTCGAGAAAGCCCGCTTCGATAAGATGCTAGCTTCCCAGGAAGTGGCGACGCTGATCACCGCGCTTGGCTGCGGGATTGGTCGTGACGAGTACAACCCGGACAAACTGCGTTATCACAGCATCATCATCATGACCGATGCGGACGTCGACGGCTCGCACATTCGTACGCTGCTGTTGACCTTCTTCTATCGTCAGATGCCAGAAATCATCGAACGTGGTCACGTTTACATTGCCCAACCGCCGCTGTACAAAGTGAAGAAAGGTAAGCAGGAACAGTACATTAAAGACGATGAAGCGATGGATCAGTACCAAATCTCCATCGCACTGGATGGTGCTTCCTTACATACCAACGCCAGCGCACCAGCTTTAGCGGGCGAAGCGTTAGAAAAACTGGTGTCTGAGTACAATGCGGCGCAGAAAATGATCGTGCGTATGGAGCGTCGTTATCCGAAAGCAATGCTGAAAGAGCTTATTTATCAGCCGACGCTGACGGAAGCCGACCTCTCTGATGAGCAGACCGTTACCCGTTGGGTGAATGCGTTGGTCAGCGAACTGAACGACAAAGAGCAGCACGGCAGCCAGTGGAAGTTTGATGTCCACACCAATGCCGAGAAAAACCTGTTCGAGCCGATTGTTCGCGTGCGTACCCACGGCGTGGATACTGACTACCCGCTGGATCACGAGTTCATCACCGGTGGCGAATATCGTCGTATCTGCACTCTGGGCGAGAAACTGCGTGGCTTGCTGGAAGAAGATGCGTTTATAGAACGTGGTGAGCGTCGTCAGCCGGTAGCCAGCTTCGAGCAGGCGCTGGACTGGCTGGTGAAAGAGTCCCGTCGCGGCCTCTCCATCCAGCGTTATAAAGGTCTGGGCGAGATGAACCCGGAACAGCTGTGGGAAACCACTATGGACCCGGAAAGCCGTCGTATGCTGCGCGTTACCGTTAAGGATGCGATTGCCGCCGACCAGCTGTTCACCACGCTGATGGGCGACGCCGTTGAACCGCGTCGTGCATTTATCGAAGAGAACGCACTGAAAGCGGCGAATATCGATATTTAATGGCGTTAACAATGCGAGCGTGCCTGATGCGCTACGCTTATCAGGCCTACAAGACTCATGCAATATATTGAATTTTCATGATTTTGTAGGCCGGAGAAGGCGTTAACGCCTTCTCCGGCAAGAAGCTATAAGAAAAGGGCGGAGATCATCTCCGCCCTTTTTATTTCTGTAATCCGCAATTATCATCCCGCAGAACTATACTTTTTGAGTCAACACGTAACGCTTTACAGGTGATTATCATGGGGCTTTTTGATGAAGTTGTAGGTGCCTTTTTGAAAGGCGATGCGGGGAAATATCAGGCGATTTTAAGTTGGGTCGAGGAGCAGGGCGGCGTTCAGGTACTGCTGGAAAAACTGCAAAGTGGCGGCTTAGGTGCCATTCTCACAACCTGGTTGAGTAATCAACAAAGCAATCAACCGGTGAGCGGCGAACAACTGGAATCGGCACTTGGCACAAATGCGGTGTCCGATCTTGGACAAAAACTCGGTGTTGATACCAGTGCTGCTTCCAACATGCTGGCGGAACAATTACCGAAGATTATTGATGCTCTATCGCCGCAGGGCGAAGTTTCGCCGCAAGCCAATAACGATCTGCTTTCCGCAGGCATGGAGTTGCTAAAAGGAAAACTTTTCAGCTAAGCAAAAGGGGGACACGCAACGCGCGTTGCATCCCCCTTTTCCCTCGGGTGTTGTACTGATTTTTGAGCGCAATCGCGTTAGCATGGGTCAGGAATCAATCTACCTGGGGAACTCATGGCTATCAAACTCATTGCTATCGATATGGATGGCACCCTTCTGCTGCCCGATCACACCATTTCACCCGCCGTTAAAAATGCGATTGCCGCAGCTCGCGCCCGTGGCGTGAATGTTGTGCTAACGACGGGCCGCCCTTATGCAGGCGTTCACAACTACCTGAAAGAACTGCACATGGAACAGCCAGGCGACTACTGCATTACTTACAACGGCGCGCTGGTACAGAAGGCTGCTGATGGCAGCACCGTAGCGCAAACCGCTCTCAGCTATGACGACTACCGTTTCCTGGAAAAACTCTCTCGCGAAGTCGGTTCCCATTTCCACGCGCTGGACCGCACCACGCTGTACACCGCTAACCGTGATATCAGCTATTACACGGTGCATGAATCATTTGTGGCTACCATTCCGCTGGTATTCTGCGAAGCGGAAAAAATGGACCCCAATATACAGCTCCTGAAAGTGATGATGATTGATGAACCCGCCATCCTCGACCAGGCCATTGCGCGTATTCCGCAGGAAGTGAAAGAGAAATATACCGTGCTGAAAAGTGCGCCGTACTTCCTCGAAATCCTCGATAAACGCGTTAACAAAGGTACGGGTGTGAAATCATTGGCCGACGTGTTAGGTATTAAACCGGAAGAAATCATGGCGATTGGCGATCAGGAAAACGACATCGCAATGATTGAATATGCAGGCGTCGGTGTGGCGATGGATAACGCTATTCCTTCGGTGAAGGAAGTGGCGAACTTTGTCACCAAATCCAACCTTGAAGATGGCGTGGCGTTTGCTATTGAAAAGTATGTGCTGAATTAATCAGTGGACGGGCAAACTGCATAAACGCGTTTGCCCGCTACGATTAACAATTTCTGGTCGTGCATAAAATCAGGAACTGAAGTGGTGACGTTACTATATCCAGAGTAAGAGTGACTGGCAGCAGAGCATTAGCGAGGCCGCGCGGAACTCCATCTGTTGTTTTGTACGCATAAAATCCCACCGTAAAGGGTTGGTGGAAAACCATCATATTTGAGTAATCTGCTTTTTTATTTTTCTGGTGGATAGAGCCTTTCAGGCTGTCCAGCATCCATGTACAACGCCGGGTATCACAAATAAAACCATATTGTGTCGCCAGTGCTTTATCTTCCTCACCGTTCCAGTCGTAATAGAGCGTAATAGCACCAGAAAAATTCTTATGACCGCTGCTTAAAATAAATTTCGCATTATCGGAAACGGTGATTCTTGCGCCATGAATTGCCGGATCGTTCAGCATTTTAACCACCTCATCGCCGCCGTTGGTCAACAGGTAGTCCAGCGATTCTCCTACAAAAACATAGCCTTTCGTACCATTACTATCCTCTGCCAGCGATAAACCCTTAATTGAGTCTGACCGCCATTGTTCGGCATGTGGAGGGCTTGCGGTATTGAAAAGCAGTCCTGCTGTTAGACATCCGGTCAACGCGAATGCCAAAGAACACAAACCGGCAGCCTTAAAAAATCCCTTAAAATTCAACTTCATAATTAATCCTTTAAACGAGTTGCTAAGCCGTTGAAAGCATACTCTTATTTCCCTCCTGTTTAGCGACTGATATCCCTTTTCAGATTTCTGCCTGAGGCAGGACATTTTCTTATCCGTTGTTCTTTTTGTGATCTAAATTGTAGTACAACAATATTAACCTGTACTACATTACACACACGGCAAACTCGAATGTCATCACGCTGGTACTACAAAGTTGCCGCGTTATGCATCGATCGGGGTAAAGTAGAGAAGAACATACAGAGCACAAGGACTCTCCATGACTCTCAATAAAACCGATCGCATCGTCATTACACTGGGTAAACAGATCGTTCACGGCAAATACGTGCCTGGCTCACCGCTTCCGGCCGAGGCGGAACTCTGTGAGGAGTTTGCAACCTCGCGCAACATCATCCGTGAAGTGTTCCGTTCGCTGATGGCGAAGCGGCTGATTGAAATGAAACGTTATCGCGGGGCGTTTGTGACAGCGCGTAACCAGTGGAATTACCTCGACACTGACGTACTGCAATGGGTGCTGGAAAACGACTACGACCCACGGCTTATCAGTGCAATGAGCGAAGTGCGAAATCTGGTGGAACCGGCGATTGCCCGCTGGGCGGCGGAACGCGCGACCTCCAGCGATCTGGCGCAGATTGAGTCCGCGCTGAACGAGATGATTGCCAACAATCAGGATCGCGAGGCGTTTAACGAAGCGGATATTCGCTATCACGAGGCGGTGTTGCAGTCGGTGCATAACCCGGTGTTACAGCAACTTAGCATTGCGATCAGTTCGTTGCAGCGAGCGGTTTTTGAACGAACCTGGCGAGGGGATGAGGCCAACATGCCACAAACTCTCCTGGAACATAAAGTGTTATTCGATGCGATACGGCATCAGGACGGCGATGCGGCAGAGCAGGCAGCACTCAGCATGATTGCCAGTTCGACACGCAGGCTGAAAGAGATTACGTAATAGCGTGTTGCACTGCCTCTAACCAGGGCGCGTCCTTGCCGCGTTATTTATCACGGTGTATTGAGAGGCAGTGCAATGAAAATAACTAATATCACCACATATCGTTTACCTCCCCGCTGGATGTTCCTCAAAGTTGAAACAGACGAAGGGGTAGTAGGTTGGGGGGAACCGGTCATTGAAGGCCGTGCCCGCACGGTTGAAGCGGCGGTACATGAACTGAGTGATTATCTGATAGGTCAGGATCCATCCCGCCTCAACGATTTATGGCAAGTGATGTACCGCGGCGGATTTTATCGCGGTGGCCCCATTTTAATGAGTGCCATCGCCGGAATTGACCAGGCGCTGTGGGATATTAAAGGTAAGGTACTGAACGCCCCGGTTTCACAACTTTTAGGTGGCCCGGTTCGTGACAAAATTAAAGCCTATAGCTGGGTAGGCGGCGATCGTCCGGCAGATGTTATCTCCGGTATCCAGACTCTGCGTGAGATTGGCTTTGATACCTTCAAACTGAATGGCTGTGAAGAACTGGCGCAGGTTGATAATTCCCGTGCGATTGATGCCGCGGTGAACACCGTAGCGCAAATCCATGAAGCATTTGGCAATGAAATTGAATTTGGTCTTGATTTTCATGGTCGCGTTAGCGCACCGATGGCGAAAGTGTTGATCAAAGAACTGGAACCGTATCGCCCACTGTTTATTGAAGAACCTGTTCTGGCAGAACAAGCCGAGTATTATCCCAAACTGGCAGCGGCAACGCATATTCCGATTGCTGCAGGGGAACGTATGTTCTCGCGTTTCGATTTCAAACGCGTTCTGGAAGCAGGTGGTATTTCTATTCTGCAACCAGACCTGTCCCACGCCGGTGGTATTTCCGAGTGCTACAAAATTGCCAGTATGGCGGAAGCCTATGACGTAATGATTGCGCCACATTGTCCTCTGGGACCCATTGCACTGGCAGCCTGCCTGCATATCGATTTTGTCTCCTGGAATGCAGTATTTCAGGAGCAGAGTATGGGGATTCACTACAATAAAGGCGCGGAATTACTCGATTTTGTGAAAAACAAAGAGGATTTTAATATGGTTGGCGGTTATTTTAAGTTGCTAACCAAACCAGGGCTTGGTGTGGACATTGACGAAGAAAAAGTCATTAACTTTAGTAAAAATGCCCCAGACTGGCGTAATCCATTGTGGCGTCATAACGATGGTAGTGTTGCCGAATGGTAATATTCTAAACCATATTAATAATATAATTAATATGAATATATCACTAAGGAATGGTTTATGTCTTATCAGGAAAAAACATTTACTGGACTGGCATGTTATATCAAAGGTGAACAGGATCTGGTTGTTGAACAAAAAATAACATCAATTGAAAAAGGTCATGTTGCTATTAAAATTAACCGTGGCGGAATTTGCGGTTCAGATATTCATTATTTTTATCATGGTGGTGTTGGTGATATAAAATTACAGCACCCGATGTTATTAGGTCATGAGATTATTGGTACGGTAATTGATTCTGGTGAATCACAAACCTTGATGGTTGGACAAAAGGTAGCAATTAATCCGTCTCTATCTTGTGGTCACTGTAATTATTGCCTGGAAGGTAAAGGTAATCACTGTACAGATATGCTTTTCTTTGGAAGTGCAATGCGCACTCCCCATATTCATGGGGGCTTTGCTGACTATTTATCTGTGGCTCCTATGCGCTGTGTACCCTATGATTGTAACTGCTCTGACAAGGTTATGGTTTTTGCTGAACCTCTTGCGGTTGCTTTACATGCGATTAATCAAGCCGGAAGTCTTGTGGGGAAAAATATATTAGTAAGTGGGGCCGGCCCCATCGGATGTCTCATTATTGCAGCAGCTAAAGCGTGCGGCGCACTTTCTGTTACTGCATTTGATGTAAGTGAAAAGAGTTGCGGTCTGGCCAGTACTATGGGGGCAGATGAAGTAATTAACCCTGTTGATGAGGAATTGTTGTCGCCATATCTGAATAATAAAGGTTTCTTTGATATTTCCTTTGAGGCATCAGGTGTGGAGTCTGCACTACAGGGCGTTATTCATGTCACTAAACCAACAGGTATTATTGTACAGGTAGGTAATAGTCGGGGATTGCCAGGTGTTCCGGTAATGCAAATTGTTGCAAAGGAGTTAACGCTTAAGGGTACTTTTCGTTTTTGTAGTGAGTTTAATAACGCTGTACGTTGGCTTGAAACTGGGCGTATTGATCCCTCCCCGTTAATATCAGCTGAATTACCGGCATTACAGATTCATGAGGCAATCAGATTAGCTGCTGATAAAACACGCTCTGCAAAAGTCCAGATTATCTTTAATTAAGGATACGAAAATGGAAAAGGATATTTTTGACCTGACAGGAAAAAGAGCATTGATTACTGGTTCAGCGCAAGGAATCGGTTATCTACTGGCGAAGGGGCTTGGTAAGCGTGGCGCAGAAATTATTATTAATGATTGCAGTGCTGAAAAAGCTGAAAAAACGGCATTAGAGTTATGCTCTATGGGGATTTCTGCTCATTCCTTTCCCTTTGATGTGACGAATTTTTCGCAAATAGAAACTGAGATAGCACGTATAGAGGATGAAATCGGTCCTGTTGATATTCTTATTAATAATGCCGGAATTCAGCGTCGCCACCCATTTATAGAGTTCCCTGAGTCAGATTGGGATAGCATAATTAATGTAAATCAAAAAGCTGTTTTTATGCTTTCTAAATACGTTGCCAGATATATGATACAACGTAAATCAGGGAAGATAATAAATATCTGTTCGATGCAAAGTGAATTAGGACGAGCAACCATTATCCCATATGCAGCATCGAAAGGTGCGGTAAAAATGCTTACCAGAGGGATGTGTGCTGAGCTGGCTAAATATAACATTCAGGTTAATGGTATTGCGCCGGGATATTTTGATACTGAAATGAATAAGGCGCTGGTGAATAATCATGAATTTACTCAGTGGTTATGTCAAAGAACACCTGCAGGGCGTTGGGGTAAACCAGATGAACTCATTGGCGCAGCAGTATTTCTGGCAGCGGATGCGTCAAATTTTGTTAATGGTCATATGATTTTTGTTGATGGTGGAATGTTGGCTGTTGTTTGACGATGTACTGAGATTACTCAGATGTAATTAGAGGAAGTTAACGATATCTAAAGGAGAGTATCTAATGAATTTTATGCAAAGTATTAAAGCTATTGCTTGTTCTTGCCTGTTAGTTTCCAGTTTTTCCAGTACATCGTGGGCTGCAGAATTTGTAGCTAAAATGGGGCATTCAATGCCAAATGAGCATCCGCAATCCAGAACGGTGGAAAGGTTTGCAGAGTTGGTTAAAAAAGGAACGGATGGTCGAGTTAATATTCAGGTTTATTCCGGTGGTGTGCTTGGTGGCGATGAAAAAATGCTGCGTGCGACTCAGGCCGGAACACAGGAAATTTATTATGGTTCTTTAGCCCCAATCTCTGGTCGAGTTAAAGAACTTCAAATTTTTGATTTCCCTTTTGTTTTTAATGATATGGATGAAGTTGACTATGTTTTCCAGGGCGCTATGGGGCAAAGGCTGTTCAAACTTCTTGAACCGTTGGGATTAGTTGGCCTTGCATGGGTAGAAACCGGTTTCCGGCAAGTATCAAATAATAAACGACCTATTAATAAAGTCGAAGATATGAAGGGACTGAAAATTCGCGTTATGCAAAACCAGGTCGCCCTTGAGACGTTTAAAGCAATGGGGATTAATGCGTTGCCTATGGATTTCGCCGAAGTCTTCACTGCTCTTGAAACGGGGGTGATTGATGGTCAGGAAAACCCGCTTATCCATATGTACGCAAATAAAATGCAAGAAGTACAGAAATACGTCACCATTACTAATCACGTTTATACTTCAAGTATTATCATAGTTTCAAAGAAATTCTGGGATAAATTATCTCCTGTAGATCAACAGGTTATTGAAAAATCTGCGAAAGAAGTACAACAATTTCATCGTAATATTATGAGTGAAGCTGATAAAGATGTTGTCAAGAAATTAACTGACGCGGGCGTTCAGGTTGTAACACTACCACCGGAGGAAGTAGATAAGTTGCGTATAGCAGTAAAACCGGTAGTGGCAAAATATACTCCAATGGTTGGAGAAACCTTTGTTAAAGAGTTTTACGCTGAAGTTGAGAAAGCTCGGGCACAAAAAAATCATTAACGATCCGATATCCAGGTAATTTTCTGACGAAATTACCTGGGTGTATATATTTCATTGCTGAATAAGTTAATGATATTCATGGAGGATTTATGTTATCAGTGCTAAAAAAACTCAATAATTTTTTTTATGCCTTTATGGATTTTATTCTTGTTGCTTGTATGGTTGTGATGTTTCTTCTTATTTTTATAAATGTCATGATGCGTTTCATTTTTAATGATTCTATTGATATTGCTGAGGAATTGCCCCGTTTTCTTTTTGTCTGGATGACATTTATTGGTGCCGTAATTGCATTGAGAGAAAAAACACATATCAATGTAAACATCATTACTGCAAGGTTATCTCTTTTGGGAAAAATGACGTGTTGGGTCATTTGTCAGATAATAATAATAATCTGTGCTGGATATATGTTCTACAGTACGTTACTGCAGCATGAGATATTGTTTTTTAATTTATCTCCAGTAATGATGATTAGTATGATTTTTGTCTATGGCGTTAGCTATATTTCAGGTCTTGCCATGCTGTTTAATGCTGCTGGTAATCTGATGCAATTTTTTTCTGGAAAATTAACAGAAAAAGATATAGATGTAAGTCTATAACGTGTTTTTAATAATTATGAGCAACTTGCGCCAACGACACTTAATGTTATATGTATGTTGGCAAATTTTATTCACCCTAATAATTTGCATCGGTAAATTAATCTGCGCACTTGTATCTGTCGCTTTATCGGAATGTAAATTCACCGGGATGAAAATTATATCATGTGAGAGAATAATATGACTATTTTGATATTTGTCGGTTCTCTGCTGAGTTTGATAGCACTCGGATTACCTATTGCATTTGCGTTAATGGCCTGTGGTATTATTCTAATGTACTGGCTCGGCTTTACCGACCCACAAATTGTTATGCAAAATATGTGGGATGGTGCCAATAGTTTCCCGTTACTGGCTGTACCCTTTTTTATGTTAGCTGGCGAGTTTATGAACCATGGAGGAATAACTCGGAGAATTATTGAAATAGCCAGTGCTTGTGTTGGTCATATTCGTGGTGGATTAGGATATGTTGTTATTTTTACCGGCTTAATCATGGGCGCATTATCAGGGTCAGCAGTTGCAGATACGGCAGCATTGACAGCAATGCTATTACCCCTGATGAAATCATCTGGTTATAACACAAATCGCTCAGGTGGATTAATTGGTTGTAGTGGTATTATTGCGACTATTGTTCCACCATCAATACCTATGATTTTGTATGGTGTAAGTGGGCAGGTTTCTATTACAAAACTTTTTATGGCAGGAATTGTCCCTGGTATCTTAATGGCGGTTGCATTAGTGTTAACCTGGAAATTTTTTGGGGTTAAAAATGAAAATGTAGAGCCTGCCGCCAGAGTTCCGATGAAAAAAAGGTGGCGTATTATTGCTAAAGGATTTTGGGCATTATTATTACCTGTTATTATCATCGGTGGATTACGCTTGGGAGTTTTTTCTCCAACTGAGGCAGCAATAATAGCGGCAGCGTACTCCTTATTTGTTGGAATGGTCATTTATCGTGAGATCACAATCAAAGATCTCTACGCCTTATTTTTAAATGCAGCAAAAACAACATCGATTGTTATGTTCCTTGTTTGTGCAGCATCTCTCTCAGCCTGGCTTATTACGGCGGCCAATATTCCTCTTCAATTGATAGAGATTCTTGAGCCGGTAATGGACAATCGAATACTACTCACATTCACCCTAATGTTGCTGATTCTGGCGATTGGTTCTGCTATGGATTTAACACCAACTGTTCTGGTGCTAACACCCATTTTAATGCCAGTATTGAAAATGGCACATATTGATCCCGTATATTTCGGGGTGTTATTTATCATGAACGTGTCAATTGGATTATTAACACCGCCAGTTGGTTCAATTCTCAATGTTGTTAGTGGTGTTGGTAAAATACCGATTGAGAAATTAATAAAAGGTGTTTTACCTTTTTTACTGGCAGAAGCTGCAGTGATGTTTTTACTGGTATTGTTCCCTGATATCGTCTTAATGCCACTAAAATGGATGATGTGATTTTATCCATTATTCAAATTAGACGGAATATGCGCCACACCACTGCGCATAATCCACTTTCTTAAAGCCGGTGCGGTCAGGCATCGGCTTTTGACTATCTTGCCGAAGAGTTTTAAACGCAGTTTGCGGGTGGCGCGCCAGTAGGCGGCGTTGCTCTTCTCCGGCTGCTTCAGTAACACCGAACGCAGAATGTCTGCACTATCCAGCGCATAGCTAATCCCCTCCAGCGAGCTGGCGCTGATAAATCCCGCCGCTTCACCAATCAGAAAGGCGTTGTCCTTACCGCAGACAAAATCCTGCCAGCGTGAGGGAAACAGCACCGTGCATTTTTCGCTTTTCACCGCCTTACCAAACTGGAACTGAAAGGCGCTCATTTTCTCTTTCAGCGCCGTGAAACGTGTCTGACCGTCTTTCATCGGATAGGCACCGCCAAAGATAAAATAACCGTCTTTGCTGATACTCCATGAGTAACAGTCAGTTATTGCATTATCAAAGATGCAGGAGTAGAACGGCACCGGATGTTTCTCTGCGAACCACTGCTGGATAGCGACATATTTACGAATTTGATGGTCCGGGTAGAGATGTCGCCGCACCATCGAGTTGGCACCATCGGCACCGACCAGATAGCGGGCAGCAATATGCTGCTCCCAGCCGTCTGCACGAAAAATGACATGCCATTTGTCATCCTCACGCCAGATTTTCCGGCACAGGCTATCGTGATAAACCTCAACGCTGGCGGGGATCAGCGATTTCATCCACAAGTCGAAAGCGTGGCGATTAATATTGATATAGCTTCGCTGGTAGTTACGCGTGAGCGATGCGGCGACGTCGACGGTTTTGACGCTGAAAATCTGCGGGTTGGCGATCACATCGACAGGAAGCGTCAGTCCATCGCGAATAAAAGATCGCTGCGCGTCCGGTGCCAGCAGACCGCCACAAGGTTTGCTGAAACCTTCTGTACCATGCTGGTGCTTTTTATCCAGCGCGATCACCTGCATTTTGCCTGCTAACTTTCGCGCCAACGCCGACCCTGCCGGGCCGAGGCCAATAATCGCCACGTCAAAATGTTCCATCTTTTCACTCACATTCATCACGATGGCAAAAGACTAATGTCTGAAAGTGAAGTCCTTGTGAAGTATGATGGCGGGAACCGTTTTGTATCAGGACCGCGCCATGAAACAGATAACCTTTGCTCCCCGTAATCACCTGCTCACCAATACTAATACCTGGACGCCCGACAGCCAGTGGCTGGTATTTGACGTGCGTCCTTCTGGCGCGTCGTTTACCGGTGAGACTATTGAGCGTGTGAATATCCATACCGGCGAGGTCGAGGTTATCTACCGCGCGTCACAGGGCGCGCACGTCGGCGTGGTGACCGTTCATCCGAAGTCAGAGAAGTATATCTTCATCCACGGCCCTGAAAATCCTGATGAAACATGGCATTACGATTTCCATCACCGGCGCGGAGTGATTGCTGAAAGCGGCAAGGTGAGCAATATCGATGCAATGGATATTACCGCGCCGTATACGCCAGGAGCGCTGCGCGGCGGCAGTCATGTACATGTCTTTAGCCCAAACGGTGAAATGGTGAGTTTTACCTATAACGACCACGTGCTGCATGAACGCGATCCAGCGCTGGATTTGCGAAACGTCGGGGTGGCAGCGCCGTTTGGTCCGGTCAATGTGCAAAAACAGCATCCGCGTGAATACAGCGGTAGCCACTGGTGCGTGCTGGTGAGTAAAACAACGCCCACGCCGCAGCCTGGCAGTGATGAAATCAATCGTGCTTATGAAGAAGGATGGGTAGGAAACCACGCTCTGGCGTTTATTGGCGATACGCTTTCGCAAAAGGGCGAGAAAGTGCCGGAGCTGTTTATTGTTGAATTGCCGCAAGATGAAAACGGCTGGAAATTGCCGGGCGACGCGCCGTTAAGCGGAACGGAATCAACTCTGCCCGCGCCACCGCGTGGCGTCGTGCAGCGACGTTTAACCTTTACGCACCATCGTAATTACCCGGGGTTAGTCAACGTCCCGCGCCACTGGGTGCGGTGTAACCCACAAGGAACGCAAATCGCGTTTTTAATGCGTGATGATAACGGCATTGTGCAACTGTGGCTTATCTCGCCACAGGGGGGCGAACCGCGCCAGTTAACACATAACAAAACGGATATTCAGTCAGCATTCAACTGGCATCCATCGGGAGAATGGCTGGGCGTTGTGCTGGATAACCGTATTACCTGCGTACACGCGCAAAGCGGCGAAGTTGAGTATTTAACCGAAAATCACGCCAACTCACCTTCAGCGGACGCGGTGGTCTTCTCGCCGGATGGTCAATGGCTGGCGTGGATGGAAGCCGGCCAGTTGTGGATAACCAAAACTGGCCGCTAAATCAGTTCACGGGCATTCTGGCTGGTGGAATGACGGCATTGATGGCTTGCGCGTCGGCTTCGCTTTTTTCCACGCGCGAGCGCACTGAACTGTCTTTGCGGAACGCATCCCATGGCAGAAGTAGCGTATCCATGACTGCGGTAAATGGCATATCGAGAATTGCCAGCGATTTGGTTCCCCAGTTTGTTGTGTCATCACCAATCATGGTGGCACTGGCGCGGGTGCCGGGATACGTTCCCTCCTTCCCCCCGGTATGGGACATTACGCTGGAGCATCCTCCGAGTAACGTCATTCCGCTGCATATCATGAGCGCTAACAACACATTTCTTATCATAATAAATTCATCTGTTGATCGTGGGTGTTGGCATGATGTGTTATAGCGATCCCTTGCTGAAAATAACATCATCATCATGTCGCACTGTGGCGGCTATCGCACTTTAACGTTTCGTGCTGCCCCCCAGTCTATGCAATAGACCACAAACTGCAAAAAAAAGTCCGTCGAAAAGACTTGAAAAGTGCATATCCAGACCCATTTTTATACCGTAGCCAATGAGAACACGCCTGATGGGTGTTCTGGCTATCCGACCTGTCCATTGTGGAAGGTCTTACATTCTCGCTGATTTCAGGAGCTATTAATTATGCGTAACTTTGATTTATCCCCGCTTTACCGTTCTGCTATTGGATTTGATCGTTTGTTTAACCACTTAGAAAACAACCAGAGCCAGAGTAATGGCGGCTACCCTCCGTACAATGTTGAACTGGTAGACGAAAACCATTACCGCATTGCTATCGCGGTGGCTGGCTTTGCCGAAAGTGAACTGGAAATTACCGCCCAGGACAATCTGCTGGTAGTGAAAGGTGCTCACGCCGACGAACAAAAAGAGCGCACCTACCTGTACCAGGGCATCGCTGAACGCAACTTTGAACGTAAATTCCAGTTAGCTGAGAACATTCATGTTCGTGGCGCTAACCTGGTGAACGGTCTGCTGTATATCGATCTCGAACGCGTGATTCCTGAAGCGAAAAAACCGCGCCGTATCGAAATCAACTAATTCTCTAAGGCCGCAGTGCGCGGCCTGACATTTGATGCTCGCCGTCAGGGAGCATATGCGAATCTTCGGATTTGCAGGTACTTACTCGCTTCTTAGAAGGAGAAATGACTATGCGTAACTTCGATTTATCCCCACTGATGCGTCAATGGATCGGTTTTGACAAACTGGCCAACGCACTGCAAAACGCCGGTGAAAGCCAGAGTTTCCCGCCGTACAACATTGAGAAAAGCGACGATAACCACTACCGCATTACCCTTGCGCTGGCAGGTTTTCGTCAGGAAGATTTAGATATTCAACTGGAAGGAACGCGCCTGAGCGTAAAAGGCACGCCGGAGCAGCCAAAAGAAGAGAAGAAATGGCTGCATCAAGGGCTTATGAATCAGCCGTTTAGCCTGAGCTTTACGCTGGCTGAAAATATGGAAGTCTCTGGCGCAACCTTCGTTAATGGTTTACTGCATATTGATTTAATTCGTAATGAGCCTGAACCCATCGCAGCGCAGCGTATCGCTATCAGCGAACGTCCCGCGTTAAATAGCTAATTAGCTATTCTCTTTGCCCCGCCAGTTTGGTGGGGCTTTTTTTGCCTGCAATCTTCAACAATGTTTTAATTTTCGCCAATTTAAGATGTTCCGGCACTTTCTTTACCGTGATAATGTGCGCCATAAGGCAAATCTGCTTCACCGATTCAGCCATAATCCGTAGCAATTAAAATGTTATTTCAAGAGAAATGGACGATGAGTGATATAGCATTAACGGTCAGTATTCTGGCTTTGGTGGCGGTCGTCGGGTTGTTTATCGGCAACGTCAAGTTTCGCGGTGTTGGATTGGGCATTGGCGGCGTGCTGTTCGGTGGGATCATCGTCGGCCATTTTGTTTCACAGGCGGGGATGACATTAAGCAGCGACATGCTGCATGTTATCCAGGAATTTGGTCTGATCCTGTTCGTTTATACTATCGGTATTCAGGTGGGGCCGGGCTTCTTTGCCTCGTTGCGTGTCTCCGGATTACGCCTCAATTTGTTTGCTGTTTTGGTTGTCATCCTCGGTGGTCTGGTCACCGCCATCCTGCATAAACTTTTCGATATTCCACTTCCCGTGGTACTGGGGATTTTCTCCGGCGCGGTCACCAATACACCAGCGCTGGGTGCAGGTCAGCAGATCTTACGCGACCTGGGGACACCGATGGAGATGGTCGATCAGATGGGGATGAGCTATGCGATGGCGTATCCATTTGGGATTTGCGGCATTTTGTTCACTATGTGGATGCTGCGGGTTATTTTCCGCGTCAATGTTGAGACTGAGGCGTTGCAACACGAGTCCACGCGGACTAACGGTAGCGTGCTGATCAGGACCATTAACATCCGTGTTGATAACCCTAACTTACATAATTTAGCGATTAAAGATGTACCGATTCTCAATGGCGATAAAGTTATCTGCTCGCGATTGAAACGAGAGGAAACCCTCAAAGTACCTTCTCCGGAAACCATTATTCAGTTGGGCGATTTGCTTCATCTGGTGGGGCAGCCTGCGGATTTACATAATGCGCAATTGGTGATTGGTCAGGAAGTGGATACCTCGCTGTCGACGAAAGGCACCGATCTGCGCGTCGAACGCGTGGTGGTCACCAATGAGAATGTGCTTGGTAAACGTATTCGCGACCTGCACTTTAAGGAGCGCTATGACGTCGTTATTTCGCGCCTGAACCGTGCTGGCGTTGAATTAGTTGCAAGTAGCGATATTAGCCTGCAATTTGGCGATATTCTCAACCTGGTTGGACGCCCGTCCGCGATTGATGCCGTTGCTAATGTATTAGGTAATGCGCAGCAAAAATTGCAACAGGTACAAATGTTACCGGTGTTTATTGGTATTGGGCTTGGCGTATTGTTGGGTTCCATTCCGGTGTTTGTGCCTGGATTCCCGGCTGCGTTGAAGTTGGGGCTGGCGGGCGGTCC
The DNA here is from genome assembly GCF_004212315.1 of Escherichia sp. E10V5. Classification (NCBI taxonomy): domain Bacteria; kingdom Pseudomonadati; phylum Pseudomonadota; class Gammaproteobacteria; order Enterobacterales; family Enterobacteriaceae; genus Escherichia; species Escherichia sp. E10V5. Next base: position 62,276 of record NZ_RHJM01000034.1, on the reverse strand, counting down.
GCTGATTATGGCGCTGATCCTCGGGCGTATCGGCAGCATTGGTAAGCTTTACTGGTTTATGCCGCCAAGTGCCAACCTGGCGCTGCGCGAACTGGGTATCGTACTGTTTCTCTCGGTAGTTGGCCTGAAATCCGGCGGCGATTTTATCCATACACTGGTGGATGGCGAAGGGTTAAGCTGGATAGGCTATGGCGCATTGATTACTGCAATTCCGCTGATCACGGCTGGCATTCTGGCGCGGATGTTAGTCAAAATGAATTATCTCACGATGTGCGGGATGCTCGCGGGTTCAATGACCGATCCTCCGGCACTGGCGTTTGCCAATAATCTTCATCCTACCAGTGGCGCGGCAGCGCTCTCTTACGCCACGGTGTATCCGTTAGTTATGTTCCTGCGCATTATCACACCACAGTTACTGGCGGTGCTTTTCTGGAGTATCGGCTAACGCTTTTCCGGGTGGAGTCGCCATAAATGGTTCTCCACCTGGCATTCACAATGCATTTCTGAACATTACCGCGTTGCTTAAACCAGTGAACCGCCGGTCAGGAAGGAAAAGATAAGGAATATCAGCAAAATGCTGCACACGATGCCGATACCAAAAAGCAAGGTATGGAAAGCCAGCGTCCCGCCGCCAAATACCAGTGCGCCTCGAATGCCCCAGCGATTTTCCTTACGCATACCGCCAACAAATGCGCAGAGTAGCGCGGCAATGGCCAGTGCGATACCGCCTTGATCGAGGATTTTATCGACATCCACGTCCTCTTTTTTCTCCACGGTGGTAATTTTTTCACCTTTTATTCCGGCGAGAAGACCTCTTTTAATTTCAGCCGTTTTGTCCGCCACGATGCTTTCCAGCGTTGGTGGTGGCGCGGCAAAAGGGCCGAATGAAAAGTGGATAATACCCATCAATAAAGCGATAGCACCGAACAGCATGCCCAGTGAACTGCTTTTATTTTGCGCTATGATACCCATCAGACCTCCTTGTAGTGGATGGCAAAAGCATATCAGGAAACGGGTGGACGAAATTCTTAAAAATAACCGCTAAAGGCAGAGCGTTAGTGAAAGTGCAAAGGAGCAACAATGAAAATTTCCCGCCTTGGAGAAGCGCCTGATTACCGCTTTTCGTTGGCTAATGAACGTACATTTCTGGCATGGATCCGTACCGCGTTGGGATTTCTGGCGGCGGGCGTCGGGTTGGATCAACTTGCGCCAGACTTCGCCACGCCCGTCATTCGTGAGCTGCTGGCGTTATTGTTATGCCTGTTTTCCGGCGGATTAGCGATGTATGGCTATCTGCGCTGGTTACGCAATGAAAAAGCGATGCGTCTGAAAGAGGACTTACCCTATACCAACAGCTTATTAATCATCAGCTTAATATTGATGATCGTAGCGGTAATAGTCATGGGGCTGGTGCTGTATGCCGGATAGTCGCAAAGCCAGACGCATTGCTGATCCCGGACTTCAGCCAGAACGGACATCGTTGGCGTGGTTTCGCACCATGCTGGGTTATGGCGCGCTGATGGCGCTGGCAATTAAACACAACTGGCATCAGGCCGGCGCGTTGTTCTGGATTTCTATTGGCATCCTCGCCATTGTGGCATTAATACTTTGGCGCTATACCCGTAATCGTAATTTAATGGATGTGACTAATAGTGATTTTTCTCAATTTAACGTCATCCGTGACAAATTTATGATCTCCCTCGCGGTGTTATCTCTTGCAATACTGTTTGCTGTAACGCATATACATCAACTAATCGTATTGATTGAGAGAGTCGCATGACAGGAAGTCAGGTTGTAAATGCTGAAGAGGACAGGCATAAACTGGTTGTAGAGTATAAAGATGCGCTACAACCTGCCGATTTTTATCAGAATTTCAAACAGCGGGGTCTTCGCTCCGTGCAACTTATTCCCCATATAGAATTTGATGACCGGGGCGAGCTGACAGCTTCTTCGGTGACGGCTGAACTGTGGGGGCAATTTTTAATCGCTCTGTTCGAGCGTTGGGTGCGTGCAGATATTGGTCGTATATCAGTCGAACTTTTTGACGCCACGCTGCAAAAATGGTGCGGGAGCGAAAACGTACAACTTCGGCGGGAGTGTCAGGTGTGCGACTGGCGTCGCTTGTGCCGACATTCCCAGGAGGATTCTCCTGGCAACGTGCTTTGTGTTGGCTATCAAGCTTTTTATTCCCACTCTGCGCCGCACATGCGGGTGATGCGTGACCTGATAAAGCAGCATCGTTCTCCTATGGAGTTGATGACGATGCTGCGGTGACGTGAGCTTAAACAGGCTGCCCCTGATGCGACATCCGCGTCGCCAGCGGTAGCCAGCACAGCACGATCAACAATCCCATTAAGGTCATCAACAACCCCAGGCTGCCCTGACCGGTTTGCGGCAGCATCGCGGAGAGCGACGCCAGCACGCCGGAACCAATGTTTTGCAGGCCGCCGACCAGCGCACCAGCCGTGCCAGCAAGGAAGGGGAATGGCTCCATTGCGCCGCTGGTTGCCAGCGGAAACAGCATCCCGGCACCGAAAAAGAACAGCGCGGCGGGAACGAGCAACGTCCAGACATTCATCACGCTAAACCAGCCGGGGATCCACATCATCATTCCTGCCAACAGGCAACAGATAACCGACTGCCACATTAACGTAGAGAAACGTTTATTCGGTCGACCAGCAAACCATGCGCCGAAGAATGCCGCTGGAATTGGCAGAATAAACAAAATACTGACTGTCATGCTGCTCAACCCTAACACTGCCCCCATCAACACACCGGAACAGGCTTCGAAAGCGGCAATCCCTGCCAGACCACCAATTAACATCAGCAAATAGCAGTTAAAGCTACCATTGCCAAAGAGTGTTTTATAACTGGTGAGCAGGCGCGTACGCGGCGCATCGGCAGGGCGTGTTTCCGGCATCCAGCGCGCCATGCTGAACGTCACACTGGCACAAAGCACCAGTAAAAACAGATAACAGGCCCGCCAGCTCCACAGGGTATTCAGCAGGCCGCCAATGAGTGGTGCGAGCAACGGACTTACGAGAATCCCCATATTTAACATGCTATTAGCGTGACGAAGCTGTGTCCGTTCATATAAATCACGCGGCAATGTACGCGCCATTACGCCGCCGACCCCGGTCCCCATCCCCTGAATCGCACTGGCGGCAATTAACACCGTCAGGCTGGAAGTGGTGACTGCCACCAGTGTCGCCAACATAAAAATGGACATTCCGACGAGGATCACCGGGCGGCGTCCCACTCTGTCGGAAATTGGGCCATAAAATAGTTGTGAGATACCGTAGGTCAGCAGATAAGCGCCCATTACGCTCTGCACCGCCCCTTCACGGACGTTGAGATCTTGTGCCATATCGGCAATAGCAGGAATATAAATAGTTTGTGCCATCTGACCGACGGCCACGAGTAATACCAACATCAATAATAAATTGACGTTTCTATGCCTTTTCATTATCACGGACGCTTTTAAAAATATATTTAGAATAAGTTACTACGCATTCGAATAAATGCAGGAGAGGAATCTATCACATTGATAAATGTTAGCCAGATATATATACGGAATGATGAATAACAAAACGGCAGAAAATATAAACAACAGCGGCAATAAATGTTGCCGGAAGGGACTTTAGCTTAAATAAATACTGTAGGTCGGAAAGATGTGTCAGCATCGCATACGACACCAATCTGCCAGCAGAATATGAAAGGGGAGCGGTTTCCCGCTCCCCTTTGGTGCGACTTGAATCTGAATTACTTCAAGTCTTTCAGAACAGCATCAAGCAGTTGCAGTGCAGCAACAATGAGTTTGAGGATAAGAATGGCAATATCCACCAGGCTCATACGCGTCTCCTGTGGTTCAGGAGCACTGCCAGCTGACGTACCTTTCCGCTGCCTGTTGCCAGCTGTTGCGCACGCAGCTTCTTCAGAAGAAACGTTGTGCTTGTTGACATAACACAGTGTGCTCACGCGGGGTTAAGGCGCTGACGGCACCACCCGTTTCAGCCAGGACTTATTGCGCCGGGTAACGATGCGGCCCCGCATAACACATTGCGTACAGTGATATTATAGAATTATACTGTACAAATAAACAGTAAAAATTAGACAAAATCCAAACTGTGATCGATACTCAATTATGCGCTAAATAAGTCAAAATTCGTGCCGAAATTGCGCGTTCTACGCGGAACACGTATACTTTCAGTGTTGACATAACACAGTGTGCTTTGCGGTTACCAGCCGCGGGCGGCTGACAAAACCTCGCTCCGGCGGGGTTTTTTGTTACCTGCATTTCAGTACAAAACGTGATCAACCCCCCAATTATTCCTTGATGAAAAATTTTCCATTGTCTCCCCTGTAAAGCTGTGCTTGTATAAATATTGTTAAACACAAAACCAACAAGGTCCCCAATGACTACTTCCATGCTCAACGCAAAACTACTACCAACTGCGCCATCCGCCGCAGTGGTCGTCGTGCGTGTGGTGGTGGTCGTCGGCAATGCGCCGTAGGGACTGGAACAACACACGATTCCAAAACCCGCCGGCGCAAACCGGGCGGGGTTTTTCGTTTAAACACCTCCCGGAAAGTCGGCCCAGAAGAAAAGGACTGGAGCATGGCAAGTTCGGGCACATCATCGACACGTAAGCGCTTTACCGGCGCAGAATTTATCGTTCATTTCCTGGAACAGCAGGGTATTAAGATTGTGACGGGGATTCCGGGCGGTTCGATTCTCCCTGTTTACGACGCCTTAAGCCAAAGCACGCAAATCCGCCATATTCTGGCCCGTCATGAACAGGGCGCTGGCTTTATCGCCCAGGGAATGGCGCGCACCAACGGTAAACCGGCGGTTTGTATGGCCTGTAGCGGGCCGGGTGCGACTAACCTGGTGACCGCCATTGCCGATGCGCGGCTGGACTCCATTCCGCTGATTTGCATCACCGGCCAGGTTCCCGCCTCGATGATCGGCACCGACGCCTTCCAGGAAGTGGACACCTACGGCATATCTATCCCCATCACCAAACACAACTATCTGGTCAGGCATATCGAAGAACTCCCGCAGGTCATGAGCGATGCCTTCCGCATTGCGCAATCAGGCCGCCCTGGCCCGGTGTGGATAGACATTCCTAAGGATGTGCAAACGGCGGTTTTTGAAATTGAAGAACAGCCCGCGGCGGCAGAAAAAGCCGCCGCGCCCGCCTTTAGCGAAGAAAGTATTCGTGACGCTGCGGCAATGATTAACGCCGCCAAACGCCCGGTGCTTTATCTGGGGGGCGGTGTCATTAACGCGCCCGCGCGGGTGCGTGAACTGGCTGAGAAAGCGCAGCTGCCCACCACCATGACCTTAATGGCGCTGGGCATGTTGCCAAAAGCACATCCGCTGTCGCTGGGCATGCTGGGGATGCACGGCGTGCGCAGCACCAACTATATCTTGCAGGAGGCGGACCTGCTGATTGTTCTCGGTGCGCGTTTTGATGACCGGGCAATTGGCAAAACGGAAGAGTTCTGCCCGAACGCCAAAATTATTCATGTGGATATCGACCGCGCGGAGCTGGGTAAAGTTAAGCAACCGCACGTGGCGATTCAGGCGGATGTTGATGATGTGCTGGCGCAGCTGATCCCGCAGGTGGAAGCCCAGCCGCGTGCAGAGTGGCACCAGTTGGTGGCGGATTTACAGCGCGAGTTCCCGTGTCCTATCCCGAAAGCGTGCGATCCATTAACACATTACGGGCTGATTAATGCCGTTGCCGCCTGTGTCGATGACAACGCGATTATCACCACCGACGTGGGTCAGCATCAGATGTGGACGGCGCAGGCTTATCCGCTCAATCGACCACGTCAGTGGCTGACTTCTGGTGGGCTGGGAACGATGGGCTTCGGTTTACCCGCAGCGATAGGTGCGGCGCTGGCTAACCCAGATCGCAAAGTGTTGTGTTTCTCCGGCGACGGTAGCCTGATGATGAATATTCAGGAGATGGCGACCGCCAGTGAAAACCAGCTGGATGTCAAAATCATCCTGATGAATAACGAAGCACTGGGACTGGTGCATCAGCAACAGAGTCTGTTCTACACGCAGGGCGTTTTTGCGGCCACCTATCCGGGAAAAATCAATTTTATGCAAATCGCTGCCGGGTTCGGCCTCGAAACCTGTGATTTGAATAATGAAACCGATCCGCTGGCGGCATTACAGGAAATTATCAATCGCCCTGGTCCGGCGCTGATCCACGTACGCATTGATGCTGAAGAAAAAGTGTACCCAATGGTGCCGCCAGGCGCGGCAAATACTGAAATGGTGGGGGAATAAGCCATGCAAAACACAACTCATGACAACGTGATTCTGGAACTCACCGTTCGCAACCATCCCGGAGTAATGACCCACGTTTGTGGGCTTTTTGCCCGTCGTGCTTTTAACGTCGAAGGCATTCTTTGTCTGCCGATTCAGAACAGCGACAAAAGCCACATCTGGCTACTGGTCAATGACGATCAGCGACTGGAACAAATGATAAGCCAGATAGACAAACTGGAGGATGTGGTGAAAGTGCAGCGTAATCAGTCCGACCCGACAATGTTTAACAAGATAGCCGTATTTTTTCAGTAACCGCTCAAGGCTTGAACAGTGGCGCGCTTATCGTTAAGGTAAGCGCGTTTTTTTACCCGCCAGGACAAGACCATGATAACCGTTGCTCTTATAGACGATCACCTTATCGTCCGCTCCGGCTTTGCGCAGCTGCTGGGGCTGGAACCTGATTTGCAGGTAGTTGCCGAGTTTGGTTCCGGGCGTGAGGCGCTGACTGGCTTACCGGGGCGCGGTGTGCAGGTGTGTATTTGCGATATCTCCATGCCCGATATCTCCGGTCTGGAGCTGCTAAGCCAGTTACCGAAAGGTATGGCGACAATTATGCTCTCCGTTCACGACAGTCCGGCGCTGGTTGAACAGGCGCTTAACGCGGGGGCGCGCGGCTTTCTCTCTAAACGCTGTAGCCCGGACGAGCTGATCGCTGCCGTGCATACGGTTGCAACTGGCGGCTGTTATCTGACGCCGGATATCGCGATTAAACTGGCATCGGGCCGTCAGGACCCGCTAACCAAACGCGAACGCCAGGTGGCAGAAAAACTGGCGCAAGGGATGGCGGTGAAAGAGATTGCCGCCGAACTGGGGTTGTCGCCAAAAACTGTGCATGTACATCGTGCCAATCTGATGGAAAAACTGGGCGTCAGCAACGACGTTGAACTGGCGCGGCGCATGTTTGATGGCTGGTGATGAAGACATTTTTCTCCCGCTTGAATACTGTAGTTTCCTGCTTTTTTATCTTCTCTGCCGCATGGTTTTGCCTGTGGAGTATCAGCCTGCACCTGGTTGAACGACCGGATCTGGCGGTATTGCTGTTTCCGTTCGGTCTGCGACTGGGGCTGATGTTGCAATGCCCGCGCAGATACTGGCTGGTGCTGATGGGCGCAGAATGGCTGCTGATTTACTGGCTGACGCAGGCGGTTGGGTTAACGCATGATCCGTTATTGATGATCGGTAGTTTGCTGACGTTACTTCCTGTGGCGTTGATTTCCCGTTATCGCCACCAGCGCGACTGGCGCACGTTGCTGTTACAGGGCGCGGCACTGACGGCGGCGGCGTTATTACAGTCATCACCCTGGCTTTGGCATGGGTACGGAAACGAGCCCTGGAACGCCCTACTGATGACCTTAACCGGCGGCCTGACGCTGGCCCCCATTTGCCTGGTGTTCTGGCACTATCTGGCGAATAACACCTGGCTGCCGCTGGGGCCATCGCTGGTTTCCCAGCCGATCAACTGGCGTGGGCGGCATCTGGTCTGGTATTTGCTGTTGTTTGTTATCAGCCTGTGGTTGCAACTGGGGCTGCCGAACGAACTTTCGCGCTTTACCCCGTTTTGTCTGGCGCTGCCGATTATCGCCCTGGCCTGGCACTATGGCTGGCAAGGGGCGCTGATTGCGACGCTGATGAACGCCATCGCGCTGATCGCCAGTCAGACCTGGCGCGATCATCCGGTCGATTTATTGCTTTCGCTGCTGGTGCAAAGCCTCACTGGCCTGTTACTGGGCGCAGGCATCCAGCGGCTGCGTGAACTTAACCAGTCGCTGCAAAAGGAACTGGCGCGTAATCAACATCTTGCCGAGCGGTTGCTTGAAACCGAAGAGAGTGTGCGTCGCGACGTAGCGCGTGAACTGCACGATGATATCGGCCAGACCATCACTGCCATTCGTACTCAGGCTGGCATTGTCCAGCGGCTGGCGGCGGATAACGCCAGTGTGAAACAGAGCGGACAGCTCATCGAACAACTGTCGCTGGGCGTTTACGACGCGGTTCGCCGCTTGTTAGGGCGGTTACGTCCGCGCCAGTTGGATGATCTGACCCTGGAGCAGGCCATCCGTTCATTGATGCGGGAAATGGAGCTGGAAGGGCGCGGCATTGTCAGTCATCTCGAATGGCGGATAGATGAATCAGCGCTAAGTGAGAACCAGCGCGTAACCCTATTTCGTATCTGTCAGGAGGGGCTGAACAACATTGTGAAACATGCAGATGCCAGTGCGGTTATCCTGCAAGGCTGGCAGCAGGATGAGCGTTTAATGCTGGTGATTGAAGACGATGGTAGTGGTTTGCCGCCAGGTTCCGGACAGCAAGGTTTTGGCCTCACAGGAATGCGCGAGCGCGTAACGGCGCTGGGCGGCACCTTGACCATCTCCTGCCTGCACGGCACGCGTGTCAGTGTCTCGCTACCTCAACGTTATGTTTAAGGCTTGATGATGTTGCCGTTTCTGAAAGCACCTGCCGACGCACCGCTGATCAGCGATAAAAGTGAAATTGATGCTCGCTACCGCTACTGGCGTCGGCATATTTTGCTGACCATCTGGCTGGGCTATGCGCTGTTTTACTTCACGCGTAAAAGTTTTAACGCCGCCGTACCAGAAATCCTTGCCAACGGCGTGCTCAGCCGTAGCGATATCGGCCTGTTAGCAACGCTGTTTTACATTACCTACGGCGTATCGAAATTTGTCTCCGGCATTGTCAGTGACCGCTCTAATGCCCGCTATTTTATGGGGATTGGGCTTATCGCCACGGGCATCATCAACATTCTGTTTGGCTTCTCCACCTCGTTGTGGGCGTTTGCCGTGCTGTGGGTGCTGAACGCCTTTTTCCAGGGCTGGGGTTCGCCGGTTTGTGCGCGTCTGTTGACTGCCTGGTATTCTCGTACCGAGCGCGGCGGTTGGTGGGCGCTATGGAATACGGCGCATAACGTCGGCGGTGCGCTCATTCCCATTGTGATGGCAGCGAGCGCGCTGCATTACGGCTGGCGTGCCGGGATGATGATTGCCGGTTGTATGGCGATAGTCGTGGGGATTTTTCTTTGTTGGCGGCTGCGCGATCGCCCGCAGGCGTTAGGTTTACCGGCGGTCGGAGAATGGCGGCACGATGCGCTGGAAATCGCCCAACAACAAGAAGGGGCGGGGCTGACGCGTAAAGAGATCCTCACCAAATATGTGTTGTTGAATCCGTATATCTGGCTGCTTTCGTTCTGTTATGTGCTGGTCTATGTGGTTCGTGCGGCGATCAACGACTGGGGCAACCTGTATATGTCCGAGACGCTGGGCGTCGATCTGGTCACGGCGAATACAGCAGTAACGATGTTTGAACTGGGCGGGTTTATCGGTGCGCTGGTAGCCGGTTGGGGCTCGGACAAACTGTTTAACGGCAACCGTGGGCCGATGAATTTGATTTTTGCTGCGGGGATTTTGCTCTCCGTTGGCTCGCTGTGGTTGATGCCATTTGCCAGCTACGTGATGCAGGCAACCTGCTTCTTCACCATTGGTTTTTTTGTCTTTGGCCCGCAGATGTTAATTGGTATGGCGGCGGCAGAGTGTTCTCACAAAGAGGCGGCAGGTGCGGCGACGGGGTTTGTCGGCTTGTTTGCTTATCTGGGGGCGTCGCTTGCCGGTTGGCCGCTGGCGAAAGTGCTGGATACCTGGCACTGGAGTGGTTTTTTCGTGGTTATCGCCATTGCTGCCGGGGTTTCGGCACTGTTGTTACTGCCCTTTTTGAACGCCCAGGCACCACGCGAAGCGTGATGCATCTCACTTTTCTACCTCATATCCGGCAAAACTAAGAAATTTTCCTGGTTTTGCCTGGACGCTATCTCAAGCCTGATTTGCTGCAGGTTTTTACAATGCCATCATTCGTTAATTCTTTCCCAAAATAATTCAAGTTGCAGGAACGCGAGCAGCTAAGGCACCTGCGGCCTGAAGTATGAAGGGAAATCAGGAGTAACCCATGCTGGCTTTCTTAAACCAGGTTCGCAAGCCGACCCTGGATCTTCCGCTCGAAGTGCGGCGTAAAATGTGGTTCAAACCGTTCATGCAATCCTATCTGGTGGTCTTTATTGGCTACCTGACGATGTACCTGATTCGCAAGAACTTCAACATCGCACAGAACGACATGATCTCGACCTACGGGTTGAGCATGACGCAGCTGGGGATGATCGGCCTGGGCTTCTCCATCACTTACGGCGTGGGTAAAACGCTGGTTTCCTACTACGCCGACGGCAAAAATACCAAACAATTCCTGCCGTTCATGCTGATCTTGTCCGCTATTTGTATGCTGGGCTTCAGCGCCAGCATGGGCAGCGGCTCGGTTAGCCTGTTCCTGATGATTGCCTTCTACGCCTTAAGCGGTTTTTTCCAGAGCACTGGCGGTTCATGCAGTTACTCCACGATTACCAAATGGACGCCGCGTCGTAAGCGCGGGACCTTCCTCGGTTTCTGGAACATTTCCCACAACCTCGGCGGCGCGGGGGCGGCGGGTGTGGCGCTATTCGGCGCAAATTACCTGTTCGACGGTCACGTGATCGGCATGTTTATCTTCCCGTCGATTATCGCGTTGATTGTCGGTTTTATCGGTCTGCGTTACGGCAGCGACTCCCCTGAAGCGTATGGTCTTGGCAAAGCTGAAGAACTATTCGGTGAAGAGATCAGCGAAGAGGACAAAGAGACGGAATCCACCGACATGACCAAGTGGCAGATCTTTGTTGAATATGTTTTGAAAAACAAAGTGATCTGGCTGCTGTGCTTCGCCAACATCTTCCTGTACGTGGTACGCATTGGTATCGACCAGTGGTCAACCGTGTATGCTTTTCAGGAACTGAAACTTTCTAAATCGGTGGCGATTCAGGGCTTTACGCTATTTGAAGCCGGTGCTCTGGTTGGCACGCTGCTGTGGGGCTGGCTCTCTGACCTGGCGAATGGGCGCCGTGGCCTGGTGGCGTGTATTGCACTCGCGCTGATTATCGCCACGCTGGGTGTGTATCAACACGCCAGCAACCAATATATCTATCTGGCTTCTCTTTTTGCATTAGGTTTCCTGGTATTTGGTCCGCAACTGTTGATTGGCGTAGCGGCTGTTGGCTTCGTACCGAAAAAAGCGATCGGTGCTGCCGATGGGATTAAAGGCACTTTCGCCTACCTGATTGGTGACAGCTTTGCCAAATTAGGTCTGGGAATGATTGCCGATGGTACGCCAGTGTTCGGCCTCACCGGCTGGGCAGGCACCTTCGCCGCACTGGATATCGCCGCTATTGGCTGTATCTGCCTGATGGCGATAGTCGCGGTGATGGAAGAACGAAAAATCCGCCGCGAGAAAAAAATTCAGCAGTTGACAGTGGCATAAACGTAACTGGTGACTTTTGCCCGGCATGACGCCGGGCTTTTTTTTATTATTCCGTGACTTCCAGTGTGGTGAAGGCAAACTTCTCGCCATCAAACAGCCCCTGACTGGTCAGTTTCAATGCGGGGATCACCGGCAGGGAAAGAAACGCCATCTGAATAAACGGTTCATCCGGTAACGGGCCACATTCACGGGCGGCGACTTTTAACGCGTCAATTTGCTCCGCCAGTGACTGCGCCGTGTCGGTGCTCATCAGCCCGGCAATGGGCAACGGCAGATGACTCTGTACCTGGCCGTTACGGACCACGCACAGCCCGCCGCCATCCTGAATCACCTGGTTGACCGCCAGCGCCATCTCTTCTGCGCTACGACCGATCACCACAATATTATGGCTGTCATGGCTGACTGTCGCCGCCAGCGCGCCTTCATTCAGGCCAAAGCCGCCGAGCAAACCACAGGCCGGAGCCAGACGTTGCCCGTAACGCTCAAGTACGGCAATAAAGCACACATCATCGCGATCAAAACCATTTTCGCTGTAGACGCTGGAGCGGGAGTGCGTGATCAGTTCGTTATGGATGACATCAATGACGCGATAGCGTTTTCCGGGGGTAAATTGCAGGGCAAAGTCGCTGGCGGAAACTGGCTGGCGGGCAATGGTATTGCCATATGGCGGGGCGGATTGTGCCAGTCTCGCCGACTCTTCTGCCTGCAAGGTTTGTGCGTCAATCGGTTCGCCTTTCACCAGTACCTGTTGCACAGTGACTTTACGGGCGTCACTTAACAGGACAATGTCGGCCTGCTTGCCGGGAGCCAGTAAACCGAGATGATTCAGACCAAAATGGCGCGCCGTCGACCAGCTGGCTACGCGATATGCCACATGCAACGGCACATTGTGTTGTTCAATCAGGCGGCGAATTAAGGCGTCGATATGCCCTTCGTGAGCGATTTCCCACGGGTTACGGTCATCAGTACAAAGCATGCATTGTGGGCTGTTAAATTCGTTGATCAACGGAGCCAGCGCGTTGAGATTGCGGGCAGCGGACCCTTCGCGGATCATCAACGACATGCCGAGTTGTAATTTTCGGCGTCCTTCTTCCAGCTGATAACTTTCGTGGCAGTTTTCAATACCCGCGGCAATATAGGCGTTAAGTTCTTTACCGCTTAGACCGGGGCAGTGACCATCCAGAGTCAGATGGCGAAAGGCGTCCAGTTTATCGAGCAGCGCATTTTGTCCGCTAATTACGCCAGGATAGTCCATCATTTCGGCCAGACCAGTAACCTGCGGATGGTCGCGCCAGGCGAGCATCTGTTCGAGCGTAAAACTGGCACCATTAACATCGCAGCCTTCCAGAGCGGGTACGCAAGAGCTGACCTGCAAATATTGGTTTTGCTTTGCCTGTTCGGCACAGCGGGCAAACCAGGAGAATCCGGCTTCGCCCATCACGTTGACGATTTCATGAGGGTCGCAAATTACAGTTGTGAGGCCGCGTGGCAGGGTAGCGGTTTCAAAAGTGACCGGCGTCATCATGCTGGATTCAATATGCAGGTGAGCATCAATAAACCCCGGCACCGCCGTTGCGCCGCGGGCATCAATCCGCCGCAAAGCCTGAGCGTCGGCATATTCTTCTCCAACACCGGCAATGTAACGTCCTTTAATCACAATCGGGCCGGGAATTTCTCCGCCATTGATCAGATCCAGAATAACGACATTATCAATAATATAATCGGCAACAGCGTCGCCACGGGAAACAGCCAGCAAATCCTGGTATTCAGCTCGACTAATGTGATGAAATTTATGGTTAATAGGATTATTCATATTTTTCTCATTTTGATTTTATCAATTTGATTATTATTTATCATAAAGAAACATCGCGTGATTATTAAAGAATATCCATTAATGTGCAATTGAAATGTGATAATTATCACTGAACCGTTGTTGTCATTTGTTTTACAAAAGCAAAGGATTAAATCTCCTCCAATGGACAAAAAAATGAATAATGACAATACCGATTACGTGAGTAATGAATCAGGGACGCTTTCTCGATTATTTAAACTGCCACAACATGGGACTACCGTCCGCACAGAATTGATTGCGGGGATGACCACTTTTTTAACTATGGTGTACATCGTTTTTGTTAACCCACAAATACTCGGTGCGGCACAAATGGACCCGAAAGTGGTGTTTGTCACCACTTGTTTGGTTGCCGGCATCGGTAGTATTGCGATGGGGATATTTGCTAACTTGCCCGTGGCGCTGGCGCCGGCAATGGGGCTGAACGCCTTCTTTGCGTTCGTGGTTGTAGGGGCGATGGGCATCTCCTGGCAGACCGGAATGGGGGCGATATTCTGGGGGGCAATAGGGCTATTTTTGCTGACTCTTTTTCGTATCCGTTACTGGATGATCTCTAACATTCCGTTAAGTTTACGTATTGGTATCACCAGTGGTATCGGGCTATTTATTGCCTTAATGGGATTAAAAAATACCGGTGTTATTGTCGCCAATAAAGACACGCTGGTGATGATTGGTGATTTAAGTTCCCACGGCGTGTTGTTAGGTATTTTAGGGTTTTTTATTATAACCGTGTTGTCATCGCGTAATTTTCATGCGGCGGTGTTGGTTTCTATCGTCGTTACTTCCTGTTGTGGATTATTTTTCGGAGATGTTCATTTCAGCGGAATCTATTCTATTCCACCTGATATTAGCGGTGTTATTGGCGAGGTTGATTTGAGCGGGGCATTATCGCTTGAGCTTGCCGGTATCATTTTCTCCTTTATGTTGATCAACCTATTTGATTCATCAGGAACATTAATTGGTGTAACTGATAAAGCTGGCTTAATAGATAGTAACGGTAAATTCCCTAACATGAATAAGGCGCTATATGTTGATAGCGTGAGTTCGGTGGCTGGCGCGTTTATCGGAACTTCCTCTGTTACCGCCTATATTGAAAGTACTTCTGGCGTGGCGGTCGGCGGTCGCACAGGGCTGACTGCGGTTGTTGTTGGCGTTATGTTCCTGCTGGTTATGTTCTTCTCACCGCTGGTGGCGATGGTTCCACCTTACGCCACCGCCGGGGCCTTAATCTTCGTTGGCGTATTGATGACATCGAGCCTGGCACGCGTTAACTGGGATGATTTTACCGAATCGGTACCCGCATTTATCACCACAGTGATGATGCCCTTTACGTTCTCGATCACTGAAGGGATTGCGCTTGGCTTTATGTCGTACTGCATCATGAAAGTGTGTACGGGTCGCTGGCGCGATCTGAATCTGTGTGTGGTGGTTGTAGCGGCATTGTTTGCGCTGAAAATCATCCTGGTGGATTAGTATCTGATAAGCGTTTCCAGATATCATGAGTGCCGGTTACGCAGGAGAACTCATGATCTGGATAATGCTCGCTACGCTGGTGGTGGTGTTTGTGGTTGGTTTTCGGGTGCTGACATCCGGGGCCAGAAAAGCGATTCGCCGCCTCAGCGATCGGCTGAATATTGATGTTGTACCCGTTGAGTCAATGGTCGATCAAATGGGAAAGTCAGCCGGTGACGAATTTTTACGTTATCTGCATCGCCCGGATGAGTCGCACCTGCAAAATGCCGCGCAGGTGTTGCTTATCTGGCAGGTTGTCATTGTCGATGGCAGCGAACAGAACCTGCTGCAATGGCATCGGATTTTACAAAAAGCCCGCCTTGCCGCGCCGATTACCGATGCTCAGGTCAGGCTGGCACTGGGTTTTCTGCGCGAAATAGAGCCTGAAATGCAGGAGATTAATGCATTCCAGATGCGCTACAACGCGTTTTTTCAGCCTGCTGAGGGCGTTTACTGGCTGCATTAAAACCGCTTTGCCTGATGCGACGCTGGCGCGTCTTATCAGGCCTACAGACCGAGTACGGATAAGGCGTTCACGCCGCATCCGCTATCGGATCTGACAGTAGACGGACGCATTCTCTACGTTCTATTTACAGCAGCACCTCTAGCCCGTGTTTTTGCACAATACTAAGTAGTTTTAATGACATGCCGCTGGGGCGTTTAGCGCCACTTTCCCATTTTTGTACAGTTGAAACGCTGGTATTGAGATAGTGAGCGAAGACGGGTTGACTCACTTTTAATTTTTCCCGTAGTGCTTTTATCTCAACAGGTTGTAAGTCTGGTACGCTGGTCAGGCAGGCTTTGTCAAAAGTACGCATTGTTTCTGCAGAAATGGCATCAACGCTGGACAATCCAGCAGCCGCGCTGTGAATGGCCTCAAATGCAGGGCTTTTGAATTTAGTTTTTGCAGTCATAGCAGATCTCTGTCAGTTCTTTACTGTTAATCATTGCTGTCAGTTGGGCTTTCGTCAGGAAGGCATAATGCTTTGCGAGTTCACGAAATCCAGACAGTTCCTGACTATTGATGTTCGACATATCCTGTTTTGCATATCAAAACGTGTAAAACCAATTGCTACCCCTTTCGCCAGAATAATTGCACGCTCACGATTTTGGTGAAGGCGCTTTTTAAAAACGCCACCACCAAGTGCATCAGCTTTACCTTGCTCTGTTTCTAAAATGGCCCGGCACAACTCTTCATCTGTTATTGCATGAGACCTGGCTTCCCTTGCAAACCATTTGGTTTTAAACACGCGCATATCGTTGAGGTCCTGTTATTAAAGTATATCACTAAGTGCAATACTTTATCCCTTGTTCCCAACCCAATCGCGAAAATGCATATCACCTTGCCCTATGATTTTTATTTCTTCGAGCAGCCTCGAATTTTTCCCACAACACTGTAAAAGTTGCAAAAACGTTAAATGCATCACACATTTCAATGTTAAACTGATCGGCTTTTCCCCTGAAACATGCCACGGGTAACACCATGAGTGAATTTATTGCAGAAAACCGCGGCGCGGACGCCATTACCCGACCGAACTGGTCAGCCGTTTTCTCGGTGGCGTTTTGCGTCGCCTGTCTGATTATCGTTGAGTTTTTGCCCGTCAGCTTGTTGACGCCGATGGCGCACGATTTAGGCATTTCGGAAGGGGTTGCCGGGCAATCGGTGACCGTAACCGCTTTTGTGGCGATGTTTGCCAGTTTGTTTATTACCCAGACTATTCAGGCCACTGACCGCCGCTACGTTGTCATTCTGTTCGCTGTTTTGCTGACGCTTTCCTGCTTACTGGTTTCCTTTGCCAACTCATTCAGTCTGCTGTTAATCGGTCGCGCCTGTCTGGGGCTGGCACTGGGTGGATTCTGGGCGATGTCGGCGTCGCTGACCATGCGCCTGGTACCGCCTCGTACGGTGCCGAAGGCGCTGTCGGTGATCTTCGGCGCGGTGTCCATTGCGCTGGTAATTGCCGCGCCATTGGGCAGTTTTTTAGGCGAGCTTATCGGTTGGCGCAATGTCTTTAATGCGGCGGCGGTGATGGGCGTGCTGTGTATTATCTGGATTATCAAATCATTGCCTTCGCTGCCTGGCGAACCGTCACATCAGAAACAAAATACCTTTCGCCTGTTGCAGCGTCCGGGGGTGATGGCCGGGATGATCGCCATCTTTATGTCCTTTGCCGGGCAGTTTGCTTTTTTCACTTATATTCGCCCAGTGTATATGAATCTGGCGGGATTCGGCGTTGATGGCTTAACGCTGGTGCTGTTGAGTTTTGGTATCGCCAGTTTTGTTGGGACATCGCTTTCGTCGTTCATTCTCAAACGTTCGGTGAAACTGGCCTTAGCGGGCGCACCGTTTGTGCTCGCCCTGAGCGCGCTGGTACTGACGCTGTGGGGAAGCGATAAAATTGTTGCTACCGGTGTGGCGATTATCTGGGGGCTGACCTTTGCTTTAATTCCCGTTGGCTGGTCAACGTGGATCACTCGCTCATTGGCCGATCAGGCAGAAAAGGCTGGGTCTATTCAGGTGGCCGTTATTCAGCTTGCCAATACCTGCGGTGCGGCAATCGGCGGTTATGCGTTGGATAACATTGGTCTGACTTCGCCGCTGATGTTGTCCGGCACATTGATGTTACTGACTGCATTGTTGGTTACGGCAAAGGTGAAAATGAAGAAATCCTGATATCAGGTAAAGAAGCGTTGGTCAGTGGTTGTTGCCGTACTTACATATCCGGGCATTCTACCTTACCCAACGCTTCCCAATAATTGCTCTGATTATTACGTTCCATCGCCACGATGGCCTCGCGTATGTGTTGTTTATTGTTTTCATCTGACAACATTAACTTTTCCCACGCTTCATCTGACAACGATGCCTTCGGGGTGCAAATTTTCCGCAAATCCTCTAATACCGTATTTTTCTCTTTTGCGGACTGCAGTGAGCTAAAAGGCGACTCGGCGTATACGATGCCTGGCATAGCGAAAAAAGTGAAAATAAGCAGTAGCGTCGTTGGTTTCATGGATTCAACCTTTTACAAATGTGTATCGAATGAAGCATAAGTGTAGTTTGCTTTTATCGCTCTCATCATGCTGTACGAAACGCGCTTACGCGGTCAGTAAGAAGTGCCAGACCTTATATTCCACTTTTATTCCTTTTTATTCTTATCGATAGCGTTTCGTTTTTTAAACCGCAGCGACCTTACCGCTATAGTCAGGTAATCATTAATAAAAGGATAAAAAAATGAAACTGACAACACATCATCTACGGACAGGGGCAGCATTATTTCTGGCGGGGATCCTGCTGGCAGGCTGCGACCAGCAAAACAGCGATGCAAAACACATTAAAGTTGGCGTCATTAACGGTGCCGAACAGGATGTGGCAGAAGTCGCTAAAAAAGTGGCCAAAGAGAAGTATGGTCTTGAAGTTGAATTGGTTGGATTTAGTGGTTCGTTGTTGCCGAACGATGCAACTAATCAGGGTGAACTGGATGCCAATGTCTTCCAGCATCGTCCTTTCCTTGAACAGGATAATCAGGCGCATGGTTACAAACTGGTGGCGGTAGGAAATACCTTTGTCTTCCCCATGGCTGGCTATTCGAAAAAAATTAAAACAGTCGATCAGCTAAAAGAAGGAGCGACTGTAGCGATTCCGAATGATCCGACCAATCTGGGGCGTGCGCTGTTACTGTTGCAAAAAGAGAAACTTATTACCTTAAAAGAGGGGAAAGGTTTACTGCCAACGGCGTTGGATATTACTGAGAATCCACGCCATTTGCAGATAATGGAGCTGGAAGGGGCACAGTTGCCACGTGTACTGGACGACCCGAAAGTGGATGTAGCGATTATCAGCACCACTTACATCCAGCAAACAGGACTTTCTCCGGTTAACGACAGCGTATTTATTGAAGATAAAAATTCACCATATGTGAACATTCTGGTGGCGCGGGAAGATAATAAGGATGCAGAAAACGTGAAGGAGTTTCTGCAATCTTATCAGTCACCAGAAGTTGCTAAAGCGGCAGAAACCCTCTTTAACGGTGGCGCGGTGCCTGGCTGGTAATGATCAACCGTACCGCGCCGGACGATTACATTTTTCTGGCGCGGCGGCGGGAATCCATTGAAATCAAAATCACCGATGACAGAATCAGTAGCGTTCCCAGCCAATCTGGTAATGTGAAGGTGATCCCCAGCAACAGCAAAGAGAGCAGCGCGCTACTTAATGGTTCTGCGCAACTCAAAATACTGGCTTTCGGCCCGCCAATTAACTGTGCACCTTTCAGATACAGACTAAAGGTCAGCGAAGTTCCAATTACCACCAGATAGAAAAAAGCCAGGATCAGGCTGCCATTAACCACAAAATTTGTTCCTTGCCCGGCATAAAAGGGCAGCAGGACCATCCCACCAATGAGCATACTCCAGCCGACGACGGGCAGCGTGCCGTAACGGGCAATGAGCGTTGAGGGGTATGTCGTATAGAATGCGGCAGCAAAGGCTGAAGCAACTCCCCAGAACAGCGCAGCAGGAGAGATCGACAACGATGTTGGATTACCGTGGGTGACCAGCAAAAATGTGCCTATCAGGGAGGTCAAAATCGCGGTAAATACCAGAATACCGGGGCGCGATTTTCGTACCAGTGAGAACCAGGCCACAATAATCGTTGGTGATAAAAATTGCAGCACCGTTGCTGTAGCTGCATTTGATTTTTCAATCGTCAGTAAGAAAGTTAGCTGGACGGTCAGAGCGCCAACAATGGAAAAAATAAGCAGGCTGTTGGCATCTTTATGATTCTTAATGATTGAGAAGACTTTATCGCCGTGGACAAAAGAGAGCGTCAGCAGAATAAATCCGGCAAATATCAGCCGCGTCATGGTCAGAAACTGCGATGACATCTGACTTTGTTCCATGATGTATTGCGCGCAAACGCCTGAACTTCCCCATAATACGGCGGCAATCAGAACGTTCATCATCCCCTTTCTGGTGGAACCCATTTTTCCCTCTGCATACTGTTTTGTCGTTTATGTATGCAGGCATGATAGCAAAAATGGTGAGAATGACCCCTTCAGGTAAACCATTCATTTGATGGGGCGAGCATTTATGAAACGAGTGAAATACTTGTTAAACCGTCAGGTTATGACGTTATCATTTTGTTCTGACAGCGTGCTACTGTTCGCTTTTTAAACGCGAAGAATGTTATGCAAATCCATAAAGTAGTAACCCCCGAGTTTGTGAAGAAGTTTGCCTGCGTCGGCCCCAACTGCCTGATTTCCTGCTGTCAGGGATGGAAGATACACATCGACAAGAAAACCCATCATACTTACCTCAACGAACAACACCCGAAAATTGCCCAGTTGGCGAAAGAGAATTTATTACGGGTGCGAAATGGTAAAAGCCGCTATTCGATAATCAAACTGGACGCGCAGGGTCAGTGTCCGTTTCTCGATGAAAATAAACTCTGCCTGGTCCATCGCGATCTGGGAGAAAAAGCACTTTCAGAAACCTGTTCTACTTATCCACGTAGCAAAAAACACTACGCGGATACAACTCGCCATTCGATGGTGCTCTCATGTCCAGAAGTAGCCCGACTGGTATTGTTTGATGCCGACAGCATGTTAGTGCACGAACAGGATGATCTGTTGGCGAAGGCGAAAAACACCTGCACCGCCAGCCAGCCGGTTAATCAGATCCACCAGATTGTGCATCTCTTTGCCTGGCACCTTCTACAGGCGCCATCGTTGAACGTTGAAGAAAACCTAATGGCGCTGGCACAGTTTATGGTTTATCTGCAGCGCATTGAGTTCGATCTGCACAACCATTTTGCGCAGGCTGAACAGTACCATCAGGAGCTATTAAGCGAGCTGGCGGCAGGTATTAGCCTGATGAGTCAATCAACGCCTACGGAGTCGGTGGGATTGAAGGTGCGTGCGCTGACGGTATTGGGGTCGCTTGTCGCGAATAAGAGCAGCAGGGATCGTATTATTACTGACTTGCATCGTAAGATGGCGGTGTATTTAGACGTGGCAAACAGCCCGGATAAGCAGGCTCTGGCTGATAAGTTTGCTGTCCTGAATAAACAGTGGCAGCAGCTTTGCCAGGATTCTATCCTTAGCGCCCCGCATGTATTGCGCAATTTACTGACCTACAAAATTTACCACTGCCATTTTCCGGATGCTGATTTCTCAACGGTCATGCGCCAGGTTTACCGTTTAATTCTCGACTATTTCTATATTAAGCATTTGTTGAGTCTGACATCGCTGGAAGCAACTCTGGATGAGGCAACGGTACTGAAAATTGTGGCGAGCCTTGCCGAGTCAACCTTGCATTCGTCAACGATAAACCAGCGAATGAATGAAGCGATCGACATGATCAATGCCGGGGACGATCTCTCCTGCCTGCTGTTGATTCGTTAAATTCGCCTGTCGGGGACTGGGTTAAGCGTTTGTCTGGCATGTCGCTTCCGCTGTAATAAATATTAAGAACAACTTCGGTAAAGCAGGTTGAATCATGAACAGAAGAAATTATCTGCTTTAAACGGTATTACAAGGGATTGGTGAACGTCAGAAGAGGCATTTTGGCGGAGATCACAGGAGTCGTATTTGATGGTTAACTGTATTGTTATAAATGGATTTTATCCTACTGATTTTTCTAGATGCCCCCTGTTATGCCCCCAAATGATTTTGCTTGTGGAGAAGGAGGGATCCTGTGCCACTTTGAGATTCCTGTCCCTATAGTAAAGCAGCAATATTCCGTCTACTGAACTTGTAAGTTAGCCTTACAGGTTGTGAGGGGGCTGCTGCAATGATTATGTCAGAAATTAAGCTATCTTGTAGGCAGCATTTCTGGATAGTGTTTTGCAATAATATCATTCAGTCCGTCAACCAGCTTTGGTTTCCTGAGCGTGATGTGCGCACGACCTTTCTTATGCTATTACGTATAACCAGAACGTTGCTGATACAGATAGAACCGATGATTTCTGCATGCCAGGTTAACACCACTGGATGGTGAAGGGGACGTATATCTTTCCATATGTTGCAGTGGGAAGCATTCAGCCAAACGAATAACGTTTTTTCCGTGGACGTCATTATTGCGGTTTCAGCTCAGGAATGATTTCATCTGTCGTAATGTTGATAAATGTAGTAGGTATGTTAAAAGCATACATAACAGGTTATGTCTCAGATAAGATGCAGCCATCCGTGGCCTGCTCCTGTCTGTCAGATATTCACCGTACTCAGAAAGTGTACTTCACACCCAGCATGGCTGAGGTGTCGCTGTACCCCTTGTCACCAGCCTGAACACCCACATTACCCCACAGATTCAGACGGTCATTTATCTGCCCTTCAACACCGGCTTTCACTTCCCCGATATTGCGGGCACCGTCCTGATGTACCGTCACGCCGTTCATGCGGGTACCAAATTCACGGGTGTTGTGCAGCCAGTTCACCTCTACGAACGGACGGAACTCACGGGATTTACCGTCGTCCATTCTGTTGTGTCCTTTAATCCAGGTTTTCACACCCAGACGGGTACGGACGTTACCGTCACCGGTGTTCTCAACACGGGTACCGTTGCTTTCACGGTGTTCATCTGCTTTTACACCCATCCAGACAACCTGTGCCTGAGGCTGAACATACCATTCATTCAGGCTGCCATGGCTGCCGCTGAACTCACCCGCTTTCCAGGTATAACCGGCCTCCAGTGAAGCCGTCAGACCTTTTGATTTCCAGGACTCGCCCGGCAATCCATCGCCTTTCACACGGTTGTCAAACCAGCCGTACTGTGCCCACGTATCCAGATAAGCCCCATTATGTGTTTCATCATTGGCAAACCAAGTGGCATACAGACCTGTGCTGTATCCGTTCACACTGCCTTTTGAGCGGTATCCGGTGCGCACAGAGTCCGTATTGTTATGCTCGTTACCGTAACCGGCCATAACACCAAGGTGCCAGCGGTCAGTTTCTCCCCAGCCCCATTGTGCAATGTCTCCCCCCAGTTGAACAACATAACGGTTACCCTGTGTTTTCAGCTGGCCTGTACCATCATGCCAGCGGTTATGTCCCCCTTCGTGGCGCATCCACATGCTGGTATTTTTCGTCTCACCGGTCATGACATCGGTGTACTGCATCGGCCCCAGACGTTCATGAAGACGGGTCACGAACATGGTGTTTACTGCAGCCATATTGGCCGTATAGGAACCGGCTTCCGGACGAAGATCATTATCATAACCACCCGGTGCAGGTTCAGGTCTGGTGTCCGGGTCAGGCGTCGGTGTTGGTTCCGGCGTATTTTTACCGCTGGTCAGATACCAGTTACCACTGTTGCTTCCCTGACCACGCCCCAGCGTGTAGTCATAAGCACCGGCAGCTATACGGTTGCTCTGGATAAACTCTCCGTTTGATTGACCATCAACATGGATAATCTCAATACCATTAAGTGTCTGTGCACCAACGCCTCCGATATCTTTTACAGTGACAAAGGTTTTACCATCTGTATTCCCTTTAACAATTAATTTATCTACTGATGAGTCATCATCGCCGAGAATGCCTGAAAAATAGATGTGACCATTCTTACTGGTATAATCACCATTTATTGTTAGCGTGTTTTGGGCGTTTTGCCCCAGGTATACAGAACCATTGTTGCTAAGTTGAGCAATATCTGAATTACCTGCCATCTTCCAGATACTGTTCTCGTCTAAATTAACAGTACCACCATTTGATGCGCTTCCCGTCCAGCGTGAATTCTCTAAAGAAAGGTTGGCAGAGCTCTTTTCATCTGCTCTGATATCGCCATTAAATGAAACATTCTTGGTTGTAACGGAAATGTTTCCACCGGAGCCAGTATTATTACTGGCTGACAAAATGAAAGTACCGCTGTTGATGATTTGACTGCCGTCTAATGTGGCAACAATAGTACCCCCGGATGCACTAAAGTTGGCTCCTTTTTCACTAATTATTACCCCATCTTTCTGGCTGAATTCAGCTTTACCATTGTCGGTCGCAACTACTGAATC
The DNA here is from genome assembly GCF_004212315.1 of Escherichia sp. E10V5. Lineage (NCBI taxonomy): Bacteria > Pseudomonadati > Pseudomonadota > Gammaproteobacteria > Enterobacterales > Enterobacteriaceae > Escherichia > Escherichia sp. E10V5. The sequence goes on along the minus strand of NZ_RHJM01000034.1, from coordinate 38,228 downwards.
TGCACCGTTGCCCGATGTGTGTACAGATATGTTTTCACCCTGAATAACTGTATTACTATCACTTGCCCACAACCCATGAGAGTAATCACCACTTGTTGTAATCGAGCTTCCGGAACCAAGCGTGATTTTTCCACCATCATTTGCTACCACACCATATGACCTGCTTCCACCAGTGGTAATCTGAGCTGTACTGGCATTTACAGTAGCATTATTTTGTGCATTTATACCGTATGCATAATTACCAATGGTGTTAATGGCAACCTTTTCAACGTCAATATGGGCGGTTTTTCCATGCCCCCATATGGCAATTGAATCGTCACCCGATGTATAGATCGTTGATGATCCTGTTAGAACTGCATGTGAGTCAGGGGATGAATCAGAAGGAGAGATGGCTGCAACGTATATCCCTTTCGCAGCATAGCCAGTGGTTTGGATTGAAACACTATCACCAGTTAATGTTCCACCGTTATTTCCGGTGATTTGGATTGCGTCAGCTTGCTCTCCCTTAGTTTCAATGGAAGCGCCTGTTCCAAGATTTATATGTCCATTATTCAAAGAAGATACTGCATGGGCCTGGTTGCCGGAAGTAACAATCTGAAGCCCTTTTGAGGCAGTGATTGTAGAATTCACTCCATCTGAACGTAATCCATAGGCATTTTTACCAGATGTAGTGATTTTTGTATCCGTTAGCTCAACTGAAGCACCAGATGATGTAAATACGCCAAAAGCCCCTGAACCTTCAGTTTTAATTTGGGTGTTATTTACAGAAACAGAGCCTTTGTTTTCGGCTGAGATACCGCGAGCTCCCCACAGAAACGCATTGCTGTTCTCTCCTTGAGTTGTAATGATTGAATTATTAATTGAGAACTGACTATTTTCACCAGAAATAACAACGCCTCTGGCATTATCACCAGAGGTTACAATATTGCCCCCTTCGATTAAGCCGTTTGAGTTTTCAATATTGATACCAGTAGCATTTTTACCGCTTGTTGCAATAGATGCACCATTATTAATGGTCAGGGATGAGTTATTTGAAACGGAGATGGCAAACGCATTTTTTCCAGCTGTAGATAGTTTAACATTCCCTTCAGTAGTTAATTTCCCTGAGTTTTGAACGGATACGGCATATCCATTTTTGCCAATTTTTACTCCTGTATCAATATCTATATCAGATGTCTCGATTTGTTCTTTTCCATCAAGGTCGATTTTCTCAGAAGAGGTCGAGGCATAAGCATTTGATAATAAAGCGCCAATTATGGTTGATAAAAGCGTTAAACGGGAGGGGGAACTTCCGAAGTGTTTCTTGTTTTTCTTTTTGTAAACAGAAGGTAACATAGATAACCTCAGTAATTATAACTGGCTGGATGTGTAAATATAAAAATAGTTTACTACGTTAGTAGATGTTTATAAGCGTTGTTATATACTGGACAGTATTAAACGCCGGGATAATACTGTGTTTTGTTAAAAAATACAAATTTCAGTAAATGTAATAATGTTTGGGTGAGTATTTTTAGAAATGGCGTATTGATATTCAGTATGCGTCCTATGTTGTGAATAGTTATTCGCTGCGCAAAACTGGTTTGCGAGCTATTTATTTCTGGCTGTGTTATTTTTTTGTTGCTCGTGTTGATGCTTGGTTTTTCTTTTGTTAATAATGCTTCCGCGAAGACATTCTTCGCATACTGGTGCTTGTTTTGTCTTTCGGTATCTCCATGTTTTCTTATTCAGGTGTTAAAGACACTAATGTTTTAACTTTTAATATAAATAGTGAAAAGGTTGTGGGGGCTTATAGGTTTGAGATGTTTGTTTTATGTGGTCATTTTAATTGTTTTTGTTTGTTTTGAAATGCCTGGTAAGGATGAACCGGTCATTCCGAATGATATGGCGGGTAATAACTGCGCCAGTATCCCGGTTTCATGCTCTGTTTAATAGTGCTTTTATTTATAATTTTTTGTTAGCGCTAAGGTTTTAGTTAGTTGTCAGTCGTTTTTTCCTGTAATGCGGGGATTTATTCGGTCTCAATATGTCTGATACTGGTAGAGCAAATAACATCAATATACCCGGAATCCACTTCCGGGCAGGAGACATTTATATCTGGCATAATGGTTTTCCTTTTTGTTTATAAACGAAAATGCCAGCCGTGTTCAGGCTGGCGTCAGGGGAATGAAGTGCGGTGAGTGAGACTCACCGGCTCTTGTGCAGAAGTTGCATATGGCGCAGGGTACGGACATCCTGTCGCGCCTGCTTAATACAGGGTAACAGTGTAACTGAATCCGTTTTATTCTCGTCGTTGTCGAAAATAATTCCGGACTCGCAGTCGATATTGTCCTGCAGCCACGCAATGAGGATATCCAGCGCTGTTTCAGTGGTTAATGGCATCACGCTCTGTATCACTGTATTGTCTTCCGGCAACTGATGAGGGCTGGCAGAAGTCGCCGGTGTTTCGGTAGCGTCACGTTCATCCACCACGCGGAGTGAATAACCGTTTTCAGCGACTTTGTTAATCAGTTCAGCGAGCTCAATACCATCGACGTCAACGACGATTCGCCCCATGTTCAGTGCCTGTACGTTAACGCTGTCGGCTTCCAGCGTCAGGGCCAGTTTCATCGTTTCGCCTCCGGATGCTTACCCAGGGTAATGTTATTTACCGTTCTGTAATTGTCGCGGGTCATCAGGTCGGTCGCCCGACGAGCCAGGAGGATATCGATACTGTTTATTAACTGAGAGTGGGTACAGGCGCTGAATCCCGGCTGGTCGGTACGTACCAGCGCGTATTTTTCAACGAGAAAGTTCACCGCATCACACAGTGAAATGCCAGCTTCAATATGCTGCTCAATCACACGTTCATCAGCGAACTGTGTGTCATTCAGCGTGAGGCCGTAGTGCTGGTCCAGCAGTCGGGTGAGCAGTGTCTGCCAGATGGTTACGGGAGACGGGCAGCTCGATGCCTCCCGTATGTGTGTGTCGGGTAATGTTTTCATACTGAAGATTTTCCTGATATGCAGAGATGAAAAATGGGAAAGTGGCGTGATGAAAGCACTTGGCCGGAGCAGAGGGTTATCCTGGTGGTTTACGTTTTCGTTTCGGGCGTCGGATAAACAGCCATATAAACGTAACCACAGGAGCCCAGGGTATCGGCTTCGCAGGTCAGTCCTTTCGCATACAACGTGACGGTATGCTGATAGCGGGGGCTGAGTTCACCACTGGTGAGCATGAGCTCCAGTTGTTTCATCAGCAGCGGAAAGGTCTGGTCCAGGTGGTACGAATCCGCATCGCTGAACCGGCCTCTGATACCGGCGCGGTCTGCAAGGTAATGCAACCGGTTACCCTCCTGCACCAGACGTGCCCCGAAACAGGGCGTCACGGTGCAGGGCAGCCCCCACCAGAGGCGGTTGTTGTTATCGGGATGAGTTGTCTCATGGTGCGTGTCTGACACGATAAAATCCTCACAGAAAATCGGTTAAGAATGGTCCGGTGGTGGCGATAATTCTGCTCATCAGAATGCCCTGACTCAGTTCAGGGTGACGCTCATCAGTCGGACATACGGGCCAAAACTGTCCTTACGGCGTTCAGCAAACACGGCCAGCACACCGGGAATATCCTGCACTTCACGACCGGTATAGGTCTCAGCACTGCCGTGCCAGCGGTATTTACCGGTACAGAACGGAAAAAGACGGGATGCAGGATGCTGTTGGTGAATACGCATGGCTTCACCACGGGTGATAATTTTCATGATGGGATACCTCTGAAGACAGAAGATAAAAGTGAAAACAAGTGTGATGTGGTTGTGATGGTGACGGGTTAAAGCAGACCGTGTTCCGCAAAGGAGAAAACCTGGCTGCCACCGATTATCAGATGGTCCGGCACCCGGATATCCACCAGGGCCAGTGCCTGTACCAGACGTTCCGTAATAAGGCGGTCAGCCTTACTGGGTGTGACTTCACCTGACGGATGATTGTGCGCCAGCACCACGGCAGCGGCATTGTGGTACAGGGCGCGTTTAATCACCTCCCGGGGATGAACTTCCGTGCGGTTGATGGTGCCGGTGAAGAGGGTTTCACCGGCAATCAGCTGATTCTGGTTGTTCAGATACAGCACCCGGAACTCTTCACGCTCCAGTCCCGCCATGTTCAGAATCAGCCATTCCCGTGCCGCACGGGTGGAGGTGAAGGCCACGCCGGGTTCATGAAGATGGCGGTCCAGGGTTTTCAGGGCCCGCTGAATGAGGCTGCGCTCACCGGGCGTCATCTCTCCGGGCAGAAAGGAAAGCTGTTGCATTGTTCCGGCCCCTTTCAGTCAATGATGCGCATAATGGCGTTGCATTCCGGATGCTGCAGGGCGTAGTCCCGCAGACGGTAATAATGAACCGTCATGGCATAACACTCCGTACGACAGGCATGATGACTGTACGTCATCAGACAGGCGGCAATGCCGGCGGCTTCCGGGCTCATTTCAGCGCGGTTACCGTTCATGGCATTGAGCAGTACCCAGTTTTCGTCATCATCGTCATCCGGTTCGGGCGCCATAAATGCGCCACCGTTGTTCAGGGTGTACAGATTCCAGATACCACCGCAGTAGTCTTCACACAGACGGTCCATCCAGCCGAAGATACGGGGCTCCAGGGTCACCCACTGTGGGATGAGGCCAAAATGCTGCGGCCAGAAGCTGATACGTTGTTCATCAGGGACGAGGCTGGCAACCAGCCGAGGCTGGTTATTCCCTGATGCAGCGGTTACGGAAACAGAAGGTGTGATGGAGTTATGCGAAAAGGTTGTCATGAGATTATTCCTTATAAAAAGTAAATGAATGGAAGAATGCCCGGGGGAAGGGACAGACGTGAGTCAGGGCTGCACTTTCAGGGAAACGGCATCAGCGCATGCTCTCCAGCAGTGTTTCTGCCATCACCCACAATGCCCGGTTGAGCTTAATGTCGGTATCGATGCTGTGAATGGCCCGGGTATGGATACGTTTTCCTCTGGCACTGCGACCGGAAATCCCACCTTTCAGCATATTCTCCTGGATGGTCTGATAAGCACTCCACAGGTCCTTGCCGTAATCCTCCCTGCGTCGCGGTGTCAGAATGTCAGCGGTGGTGACCGGCTGATGCTCATCACCATAACGGTAAGTCAGGGCTGCCTGTGCCAGCGCCTGACGTGCCTGCGGCGGCAGAATCAGCGACTGCATGGCATCACGCTTTTCCTCAATCCGGTCAAAAACGCCCACTACTTCGTAAGCCCCTTCAATAACTTTCTCCACCACGTCTCCCCGGTGTGGAACACGCACTTCCCCCAGAGACTGACCACAGACGCAGCCGTTCTGGCAGACGAAGCGGAAGTAACCCGGCAGCATCTGGTAACTGGAGGTACCGTCATGAGAGTTGAGCAGAATAATTTCAGGCACATGCTGTCCGTTTATCTCTCCGGCCCGCCGCAGACGCAGCATGTGTTTGGTGTATCCCCGGCGGCCCGGATCACGTACGCGGGTCTGGCAGGCGAAGAATGGCTGAAAGCCTTCCCGCTGCAGGCTTTCCAGCACGGTGATGGTGGGAATGTACGCATACCGTTCGCTGCGGGAGGTATGCCGGTCTTCACCGAAAATACTCGGTACATGGTGCATCAGTTCTTCGTGTGTCAGCGGACGGTCACGGCGTATCTGGTTCGCATAACCAAAACGACTGGCTAATCGCATAATTGCTCCTTGTGAATGATCAATCGCTATAAATGAAAAAGCCGCGTCTCCCGGAGAAGACGCGGCCTGATGGGTGAAATGAATGACGTTTATTGTCTGAGAAGCCCTTCACTGGCGAGCCACACATTAAGTTGTTTGCCGGCATCGGGCTCAAAATTCCAGCAGCGCCAGCGTAGCTGACCTTCAGCATTGCGGATAACCAGCCGGAAATGCGTTCCCTGGTCATCTTCAATAAGCACATTGCGGTAAGCTGTTGTGACAGCCACCGCCTGTTCGCGTGAGAAAGGGCCTCCGGGCAATAAATGTGATGTACAGCCCGGCATATCTGTTGCTCCCTGAAAGTAAAAGGCCCCGGTCATTATGACCGGGGCCTGAAGGGGAGTGACCTGATTATCAGAAGGTCACATTCAGCGTGGCCTGACCGTTATAGCCTTCAGCGCTGCTGCCGCTGACGCTGTGGGCATAACCGGCCTGTACCCCCAGGGTGATATTTCCCCGGATGCGGGCTTCCAGTCCGGCCTGCAGGTCCAGTGATGTGCCATTCTGTGAGGGTGAGAACGTCATGTTACTGCCGGCTGCAGCTGTCCCCATGCTCATGCCGCCCCGGGAGCTGAAAGTGCGGATAACAGAAGGCTGTACCCACCAGTTCACAGGCAGTTCACTCACACTGTGTTTTGCACTGTCGTGCAGAGTGTCACGGGATGAGGTGCCTTCACCAAAGGTCATATCGTTGTGGCTGCCCAGATGGAAACCGGCACGCACATGTTGTGCACTGCCATGCCCGAACTTCACATAACCGGCGTTATCCTGGCCGTCATCCAGGGAGAGCCCCTGCCAGGTGTACTGCAGTTGTGGCTCCAGCATCAGATTGTCAGTGATACTGAAGGGCAGACCGGTTTCCAGTGAGCCCAGCCAGCCCCAGCCCCGGGCGCGGAAGTCGTTATTGTCCGATGACGCTTTCATGCTGTGGCGGGTTCCCTGTGCCACAATGTCAGCCCACAGGCCGGAAGACGTGTGTACCAGATTCAGATACCCGCCCAGACTGCCGGCATCATCCCGCACCGTGCCGACGCGGGAGCCACCATCATCCTTAACATCAACGGAAGAATGGCCTGCAGCACCATATACCCCTGTCGTCAGAGACATACCGGCAACCTCTGTTCTGAGCAAGTCACTCTCCAGACGGACGAAGCCATAGCTGCCGCTGCTTTCCGGCGTGGCCCCACGGGCAATACCACCGTTGTTATCGTGACCAAGATGACCGCCCTGAATGCTGAGGCGGACGCTGTTATTTTCACCATTTGCACCGGTCTGATGGCTGCGGGAGCCTGCCAGTATCCGGTCATAGTCCATTGCCTGTGTCAGCATGGAGGCATACAGGGGGACTTCAGCACGATAAGCATTTTCACTGCGCAGGTACCAGTCTTCATCGCTGTCACGGTTCAGGGTATAGTTAAAGGCGCCGGCCTGAAGCGGACGACTCAGGGCAAACGCACCTTCTTCTGTGGTGGCACCATTCTGTGCATCCACAACCCGGATACCCTGTCCGGTGGTTGCCACCCCGAGGTTGCTGTTTTCGACATTTGTGAACGCAAGCCAGGTTTTGCCGGTTGCCTGACCACCATTAATTACCAGCTGGTCTGAGGCATTACTGCCATCAAGGCGAACACGCATATTGATGGTGCCGCCCTGACCGGTGAGATTCGTGGTGGTCAGTTTATGGAACGTTACCGGGGAGTTGCTTTCTGCAACAGCACGACTCAGCACTGCATCCGGTGTCGTCTGATTATCAAAGCGAATCTCCCCTGCGTTAACAATATCGCCGGCACTGACCACATCACCATTCAGTACCATACTGGCGCCTTTACTGAGTTGTGTTCTGCCACTCAGACTTCCCCCGGCAGCCAGCGTCAGTGTTCCATGATGTCCGACAGTGGTGTTGCTGGCCTGTCCCCCGGCATTGACCGTAAAGCTGCCGCCATTTTCCAGCAGCAGTCCACTGGCCTGACCGGATATGCCATCAATACTGAACTTACCGCTGGCATTGGTCCCCTCAACAGTGGCACCACTGTCTGCAATCAGGGCACCACCAGATGTCATGGTGACACCTGTCGCCTTACCACCGGCAGACACTGCCAGGGTACCGCCGTCATCCACCAGGGTTTTCCAGGCTGAATGGCCCTCCAGTACATCCAGGCGACCACCGGACTCCAGAACAACACCGTCAGCCTTACCGTTTTCCACCGCGAAATTGCCCAGACGGTTGCTACCGGTGACGGTTGCCGCCGTACTGGTGACCAGTGCGCCCCCCTGCTTCAGGGTGACATTCGTGGCTGTACCACCGGCGTTCACCTGCAGTTTGCCTTTCTGGTTAACGGTGGTGAAATCCGCCAGACCACCTTCCTTGACAATCTGCCAGCCGTCACTGTTCACAACAGTGTCAGACGCTGTACCGCCGTTGTGTACATACTGATTACCACCATTCAGCGTGGTATCCAGCGCGTGGCCATGTACAGTCTGGTCGCCGCCGGCATAAACCACCGTGGTATTTGCCACTCCGGTGGCTACCACAATCTGACGACCATTTTTATTGATGGTGGTACGTACAGCATTTCCGCGAACAAACTGCCCGGTATCACCATTTTCAGCATCTGGTCCCCCTTCCGCGCCGGTATTCACAATTGTGTCGGTTGCCATTGCGCCGGATTTGACGGCCTGCCAGCCCTTCTCATTAATGACGGTACCAGTTGCAATTCCGCCTTCATGTACCCACTGCTCACCGCCGTTCAGAGTGGTGTTCACTGCCAGCCCCTGAAGGCTCTGTCCGCCTCCGGCACTGATAACCGTATCTGAAACGCTTCCTCCGGCATTCACCCTCTGTAGACCACCATCGGTGACAGTAGTGTTGTTGGCGATACCGCCATTTTGTATCCATTGCCCGCCTGTATTGGCCTCGTTATCCGGCCCATACTCCAGCCCGGTACTGATGGTCATTTCGTTGGTCGTACCGAAGACAATCTGGTTGTCATGATTTGCCAGTGTTCCGCCGCTCACGGTTTCTCCCGCCTGTACAACTGTGTCAGCAGCCAGTGCCGGGACTGACGTGACAGCAGCAAAAGACAGAGCAACCGCCACACCGGCGCGTTTTCCCCGTGAGCGGGCCAGTTCGGAAGCCACCACCAGGGTGCCCGTAATGTGATTCCATACCAGCCTGTAGCTGGTGTTCAGATGTCGTTTCATCAGCTTTTCCTTACAGAGGATGAATAAAAAAGCCGGTACCCACAAAAGTGGATACCGGCAGGTACAAAACAGCATGGTCAGATAAAGTGGTTTTTCCTGGACATAAATGTTTCCCCTCTCTCATCCGCCAGAGAAGTATCAGTCCGTTGTGTGCAATTCCGTTCTGCATGATGAAGAGATTCAACTGCCTTTTCGCAGGCTATTAACCACTATAAACGATCGATGATAACGATCGATACCTGTTTTATCGATCGTTTTATTCTATTAACAGCAGGGCGATCACGCAAGAGAAAGAGGAGGGGGGAGAGGCGTTTGTGTCATGTTTTCAGTTGGTTAACTTCATGTAATCATGCATTTACACCTGAACAGACTGTTCAGAAGAAAATCCAGTTCCATACAGCGCGGGCAACAGAAACCACCGTGTCACGGACGGCACGCAGAACCGTGCGTGCAACAGAGGCAATACAGACGCTCTCCGCCGTGTCAAATATCCGGTCCACCGCACCGGTGAACTGTTCACGGGCCTGAGAGCGGACAGATTCCGTGCGCAGCTCGTCCTGCAGGCGGGTCATCAGGGGACTGGCGGCATGGTCAGGAAGCGCTGTCATGAGCGCACTGACCAGCGTATCTAGTTCCCAGCCGGTGCGGGCCGATACGGCAACAACCGGATGTACGGGCCGGAACAGACGGAATACCGCCTCCGTTTTTTCGCGAATATTCTGTGCCTGTGCGGGAGAAGGCTGAATACCGGCCATATCCCATTCATGGCAGGGCTCCGTTTTGTCGGCCTGCGTCACCACAAACAGTACCCGCTGATGTCCCCGGTGCAGTATGTGTCGCCAGAAATACTCATCCACAGACAGGGCACGGTCATCGGCTTTAATCAGCCACAATACCAGGTCCAGTTCAGGCAGAATGTCACGGTACAGGGCTTCGTACTCTGCATCCCTGTTCCGGTTCTCGCCCACCCCGGGCAGGTCAGTGATAACCATGCTGTGACCGTGGCCACTCAGACGGAAACGCTGCATTTCCCGGGTACCGGCGTGAACATCGCTGACCGGGGTGACCTCTCCCTGAAACAGCGCATTACAGAGTGAGGATTTACCGGCCCCGCTTTTACCCATAATGCCAATCACGGGTTCGTGGTGAGTGAGTTTACGCAGATGTTCCAGGATGTGACGGGAAAGCGAATAAGGCAGGGAAGAAAGTGGTTTTTCAATCGCCTCAATGGCATCAGACGGATTCATACATGTATTCCCGGTGAAAAAAGACAAAACCCCGCACACCGGAAAGGAGGCGGGGGACTCACAACGATAATATCTGTCTGAAATTATTTTGAATCGATTTGATCATTGTTCAACGGCAGGCTGACTATCCCGTAAAAGGGAAAAATCATTCATCTGACAGCCTGATTATCAGGTGTGTTCATGTTTACTGATGTGAGTATTTTTCAGCATTTTGCGGAGGTTATACATGGTTGTCTGAGAGAGTTAATGAAAATTGCGTTTATAATGATTTTACTTCTGTTGTGTATTTTCATCGGAGGAGTGCGCGCAATAATACCCATTAATGCCGGGTTGTTCAGTACATCCCTTCATGGTAATACGTAACTGTTAAATGTATTTATTATTTCGCTTCTCAGGATGAGATATTTACCCTGTGTCCGTTTTTTTCTTGTGGTGATGATGCATGAAGGATATTCAGTGATGTATGATGTCCTGTTAAATATTTTGATGAATATTTTGTGTTGGTGCAGATAATGCCTGTTGATGTTTTATTGTCTGCGTGAGTGTTTTATAATGCAATAATTGTTTTTATTTCTGGTCTTGAAATGTCATCGTGTGTTTGCGCCTTATTAAGGCAGGATGCTGATGTGAAAAATTGAAGGTGTGTTTTTATTTTTGTCAAAAAAACTGTTATGATTCATTTTTATCACTGTCTGGCGATAATGCGGGGATGTCCATGGAAAACAGGTTATGTTTTATCTGTATTGGTATGTGTGTCATTTTTTTATTTCTCTGAGTGTGTTAGGTGTAAATATTTTTCGTTTTTTATAAGGATGGATTTATATATATTCATAGAGTACCGTATACAGGGGGAATATCTGTCGTCTTCTTTATTTTATTATCCTTCAGGGCGGTTGTTGCTTCCTTAAGGTGTTATTCTGGTTTTTTTGTTTATGGTGTTCCCTGGCAGGAAACAGATATCCGCAACACCCGAAACGATGCTTTTTCGTATGCGCTTTGTTATGTGAATTTTAATCAGCAAGTGTGATCCGGGGGGAACCAGACGGAGCAATGGGGGCGCACAGATTCATTTTCCCTTCCCGTGGCGGCAAAACACGCTCTGGTTATAATTTAATCAAAAATCAATAAAAATTTTAGCTGATATTGAACTGGCTGCTATTTTTGCTATTAATAGCAAAAATAGCAGCGTTTTCATGTTTTGCCTGTTTTGTGAGGTTATTATGTTACTCTTTCAGCCTGTTGATGAATTCCCTCTGCGCTCACTTCCTCCACTTATTCGTGATGCCGTTATTGAAGCCCAGCAAATCACACAGGCTCCCATGGGCCTTGTGGCATCGTCTGCATTGGGTGCGGTTTCGCTTGTCTGTCAGCATCAGATTGATGTCTGCAGGTTGAATAATCTGCGGGGGCCGGTTTCTCTTTTCTTACTGACGCTTGCAGAGTCCGGAGAACGAAAAACCGCAGTGGACAAGTTATTAATGGAGCCCCTGTACCAGCAGGAGATATTGTTATATTCCAGATACCAAAATGAACTGAATACCTGGAAAAACAAGGAAGAGCTTTTAAAGGTTCAAAAAAAAGCATTGTTGTCAAAACTGAACAAAGAGCTCCGCAAGGGGGCTGATGAGTCAGAAACCCTCAGGCAACTGGAGGCACTTCAGAAAAGCTGTGCGGAAAAACCTGTAAGGTATAAATTCATTTTTAATGATGCTACGACTGCAGCAATTAAGGAGCAGCTTTGTGGTGAATGGCGTTCGGTTGGCATTATGTCAGATGAAGCCGGTATGATATTTGATGGGTATACTTTGTCTGAGCTGCCTTTTATTAACAAAATGTGGGATGGCTCAGTATTGTCTGTGGACAGAAAGAATGAACCCGAGTTTTTGATTGAAAATGCCAGAATGACGTTATCCCTCATGGTGCAACCAGGTCTTTTTGACCGATATATGGAGCGAAAAGGTTCTGTTGCCAGAGACAGTGGTTTTCTTGCACGCTGTCTTATCAGTAAACCGGCAACCACTCAGGGGACACGTTTTATTAACGGGGCAGTGACCCCGGGGGAATCATTAACAGCTTTTCATGAAAGATTAATGGAAATAGCCAGGGACAGCATTGATAAAACAAGTAAGGATGAACGGTATTGCCTGCATTTTTCTCCTGAAGCGCAAAAAATATTTATTGAGCACTATAATGCACTGGAGCGGGATTTATCCCCCTCCGGGCCGTTAAGTGCATTTCGGGGACATGTTTCAAAAAAAACAGAAAACATTGCGAGAATTGCAGCGTTATTTCAGTATTTTAGCCATGGTGAAGGGAAAGTAACTGCTGATATCATGACGTCTGCTATAGAAATAAGCTCGTGGTATACAGATGAATATAAAAAATTATTTGCGCTACCTGATGAATCTGAACTGCAGCGGCAGGACGCGCAGGAGTTGCTTGACTGGCTCATTGAGGAATGCCGTGGAGAATGCCCACCTCGTGTCAAAAAAAATTATATTCTCCAGTGTGGCCCAGGGCGTTTCAGAAACAGAAAAAAACTGAACGCACTGTTGAACATTCTTGCGTCTCAGTTAAAGCTTTCTATTGAGAGAGAAGGTAAAACAACCTATGTCCTGCTTTCCGAGGTAAACAATATCACGTTGTCTGAGTTGAAGGCGTGTTACGATCAGGGCTATCACAGTCACAAACTGAGAGAATGGAAAGAGCAACTCTTTCGGCCATAATGTCTCGTATTGCTGAGATTGATTATTCAGTGATTGTATCGCGGTATGTCCGTCACCACTTGCTTCTGTATGATGGTGACGGAGGAAAAGAGAATGCGCGGAGCCCCGGGAGCGTTATGAATCAACAGGCGTATAACAGGTACTCGTCAATCATCAGTTCAAGCTCGCGCTTTTCCCGTTTGCGCGACACAGCCCAGCTTTCAAGCTCTGCGTGTGACTTATACTTTAACTCGTCAGTCCAGGGTTGCATGGAGCCAGCACACATCAGATCATACCAGCACAGCCATATCAGCGTGTGGTAGAGATCACGATCGTCGAAACGCCGGAGCAGGCTGTTCAGCCTGTTTGCCAGGCGTTTTTCACCCAGACGATGTAGTTCACTGAGTAAAACGCCGCCCAGGTTAAAATGTGTAAGCAGCATGATTTCATGAGTCTGAATGCTGGTCATTAACCCTTCCTGAATGGCAGGAAGAAACGGTGGCGTTCCCGGGTTGACCACCTGATAGAGTCCCTGTGGTGCCACTGAGATGATGGCACCTTTTTCCGGCAGAAAAAAGCGGGCCAGGGTCAGGCGGTGATAGCCATGAAGATGCGGAGAACCCATTCCATGAGCGACGATAAGCCGGGTCACATTTGTCATCCATTTCTGATGCTGGATGAGCAGCAGGTCACACCGGTTTTCAAGTTTTTGCATAATATTCTCTCCTTTAGCGCGCAGCAGAATGCCTCCGGAGGCCGGATAATGCATTCGCTGCGGTTGAACGGATAACGGTCAGGAATTACGGGCGGGACTGTGCAATACGCGCCTGCAGCCAGGCTTCCACTTCACTTTTCAGCCAGCGGGAACTGCGGCCCAGTTTGATGGGAGCCGGAAAGGCTCCGTCCTTGATGAGCTTGTAAAACCACTTATCGGTTAAGCCGGTCAGTTGAGTGATAAATGCCATGTCGACCATCTGGTCATCCATCAGCGAAACGGGGGTATTCATGAAAATGTTCCTCCGGATGTTGTTAATCTCACCCGGCGTTGGTGATGAAAACGACGCACCACCTTCACCGGCATAACAACCAGGGAGAAACGTAAAAAATTAGTAGGGGAATGTTCCCGCCGGGAGATTAACCGGGGGGCATGATGCTGAGCGTATCCGTAATACACGGTGGCTGTTGTGAAAGGATGTTTTTTGCACGTACGCACGATAAAGAAGGGATGACTTTCGAGAGGATGAGGGGAAAAGCAAACGTTCTGATAATTGCAGAGTTGTTTTCAAAGGCGGTTACGGTGCGTCAGCCCGTGCCCGGTGGGCAGGCGACAGGTATCACCGATGGGATAAGGCTGTCTGATTGGTATTATAAATATAAGAAGTGATAAGAGATCTGTGCAAGAAGAGAGTTGAGCAGTGTAAGTATTAGAACTCAAATACATGAACGCTGATATGTAAAATCAATCAGCAGTGAAAGCTTGTAGTACAGGCTCTGAGTTATATTTCCTGATGTCCCTGTATATAAAACATGAACTGAGCGTATTAATAATCCCGTCTGAGCAACGTATCTGCTCTGGTGAGTGAGAGTCTGAGAAATGCCTCTCCCTTATACCGCTCTCAACCAGAAAGGCTTCCGGGGTTATTGCGATGCGTCCGGATAACCGGAAGTCGCATTAATGCAATATTACTGAGAGGCTGCAATGGAGTCACTCGCTTGGGTAAGGGCACCTGCGAGCTGTATACTGACGGCATCCCTGCGGAGCTGGAAGCCTTCAACTCTGCGGTTGATCACCGACTGGCGGAGCTGACCATGAACAAACTTTACGATCGCGTTCCGGCTTCCGTCTGGAAATATGTTACCTGAGCGTTCGGTAATCACAGCTGTACCGCGCCGGGTGTTATTTGCTCTGTGATTCTTTCTGGCTCTTCTCAGGTTGTTAAAAGCTGAATATGTTCCTGTTGTCGGGAACCAGGATAATACTGGGAACGTTAAACGATAAAGTCGCAATGAATAATTCGACATCAAAGGGGAATGGTATCTGGCGGGGGAGGATTCAGACGTTCCGGGGGAGCCTGTTCACTGGTGTCAGCGACTTATGGCATGTTGTCTGACGCTGTTGCTGGTTCCGGAACACGTATTTGCCAGAAATCACTGTTCGGGTAATTGCCGCCATCGTTACCGCAGCTCATACACGATGACAACAGCAATAACCAGCCAGTACCAGCAGGCCATCAGTACAGAGAGCAGGCGATCCGTGTGCGGTAATCGCTGAATGGGTCAACGGCTCCACAGTACGGGCAATGCTGTATCATGAACGCCTGCTTCACCATCGTTCCGCTCCGTCTTTTTTCGTATCACTTCAGCAGCATCACCAGTCGGAACGAAAGAACCGTATAACGGTACCTGTGGCTGATGCTGATGATACTGGCTGTACTGGTCAGGGCATTTCGTCAGTAGTTCTGGCGGTGGATTTGTATGTCACTTTAAAGGCGCTGCGCATTTTTTACGGTGTGGTTATTCCGTATGAACGAAATCATACGGAGACAGTAAACCATGGCCCACACTTATAACCCCTTCTGGCAGCAACGGATCCATGAGACGGTGCTGCACGCGCTTCATACCCATCCCCGTCTGATGGCATTGCGGGTTGACCTGCGTCTCCCGGATGTACCGGCAGCAACTGACGCAGCTGTGATATCCCGCTTCATCAATGCCCTGAAAGCCAGAATTGATGCTTACCAGAAACGTAAGCACCGTGAAGGTAAACGCGTACATGCCACAAGGCTGCATTATGTCTGGTCCCGGGAGTTTGGGGAGTGTAAAGGTAAAAAACATTATCACCTGATGCTGTTACTTAACCGTGATACCTGGTGTGGTGCGGGCGATTACCGCGATCCGGGGTCACTGGCCGGGATGATTAAACAGGCGTGGTGCAGTGCCCTGGGGGTGGATGCCGGATGCTATGCCACACTGGCGAATTTTCCTGCCAGGCCAGTGGTGTGGCTGGAGCGTGGCGATGATGCCAGTCTCCAGGATGCACTGGATCGTGCTGCTTATCTCGCGAAAGAGTACAGCAAAGTGAACGGCACCGGTGAGCGCAATTTTGGCTGTAGCCGGGGTTGAGTACGACTGGCGCACCAGTATCTCCAGTAAAACCAAAAGTATGGGCTGTTGCTTGGCTGCAACGATAAATTTTTTCTCCCACTGGCTGTTTTTTACGCCAGAGTTCCATTGTGTGACAACCACTGTGCTGTAACAACAACCAGCCTGCTTTACCCAACCCCCTGTCCAGATTTTAACTGAGCCGCCATTCACACTCTGACCACGCTGCCCGTACCGGGACGGATGACGTCTGCGTGTCGTCTGGTGGTTGAGGAGTATGACTATGTACGCAAAATCCTTTATTGCATTCGATGGCAACGGACGTCTGACCGGAGGCCGTACCGCACAGGCTGCGCCATACGATCGTTACACCTGCCACCTGTGTGGCAGTTCACTCAGATACCATCCGCAATACAACACTGAACGTCCCTGGTTTGAACACACTGACGAAGGGCTGACAGAGCACGCGCAGCAATGTCCTTACGTACAACCGGAGCGCAGAGAAGTACTGTTGATTAATCGTTTACAACAATGGGTACCGGATGCTTTACCCGTAGTGCGTAAAGCCAGCTGGCACTGCAGACAATGCCAGCACGATTATTATGGGGAATGCTATTGTACACACTGTCATACAGGGAGTTTCAGTGAGGAGGCAGTGGCAGGATGAACGGTCTAAAAACGGGGCTGGGGATCACGACGGGTGATCACATTATCAGTGCTACCTCAGCCCTTAGCAGAAATATCAGGTATTGTTTCTGCCTTTCCTGTCGTGGTCGGTTGATTTTGCGGACAGATGCTCAGGGGGCGTGGTTTGAACACGATTTACATGCCCTGACCGCACAGCAGAAGGCGGTCTGCGTGGTGTTGAATCAGGAAAAGTCCCACCCTTACATTGAGGTAATGGCGATAAAAACATCGCCATTACCTGTCGTGCTGATATGGCATTGTGTGATGTGCGGGCAGCCTTTTCATGGGAAGAAGTTCTGTGAAGCCTGTGGTACGGGAATTTATTGCCGAGCGGTATGTACAAAGTATGTTTACAGGTACCAGCCAGATTTGCTCCGGGACCTGGAGTGAGGAGGACGCAACATAATGACTTTATCATGATAGGAACGCTTATGCCGGATCCGTGCGGTCCGGCGTTTTGTTCCGCAAACGGTGGATCACTGGCTGCGTCTGCTGGCGATCTGTTTTACGCACCACTCAGACAGGAGAGACATCGACGAACATCATCACCTGTGGGCAAATGTTTTGTGTATTTAACGAAGTTACGCAGAATGACCATAGCTACTGGTTATGGCTGCAATTGTTCGGTGATGACCGGGTGAATCATTTGTGCTTCCGTTGATTTTTATGGACTGATGGCATTTTGTCAGCTGAATATTTATACGGAATTATCTTCAGTATGCTTACACGAATTGACTATCTTTTTTTCGGTGGTTGTTTATCTGGACATCGCAGCTAATGAGGCCGAAGAGGTCAGCAGTCAGAAAAATGCGGCGTTGTCATAGGATACTGCATCAGTAATCTGTATCTGAGAGTCGTATAAAAAGACACCCGATTCTGCAACATTTCAGATAACGCCGTAAAGTAACAATATAAGTTTTTGTTTGTTAAATCATGGTTATATGCCAGAAGGGAAGTGAGTTGATTTTATGCTTAATAAATGCATATTTTTTTATTAATACTTTTCCGTTTCCCTTGCTACCTCCCATAAAGTACGGGCACCACGACGAAGAGGTGTACGCCTTATTTTTCCCTCTTTTTCAAGACACATAAGGTAATGGCGGGCCTGATAAGCACTCATTTCAAAACGCGAGGCAATATCAGTCGTTCTGCATGGTGTCTTTATTTTCTGAACAAAATCCAGTATCTGCTTTTTCTTCATCTTCTGTTAACATCCTTAGCTGTAATCCCTTTTATTATACATCCTTACTTACGTTGAATCCCATTGCCATCCTTTCTCCTTTTAACCACATGAAAATAAATAGTATTAGTGATGGTTGTGCTCTGTTTTGACTGTTTGTCGCTTTATTGAGTGGTTAATGATTGGGCATATTTTTGTTTCTGTATTTTTAATTTCCCTGTTTAATATTTTTTATTGTCATAAATTCATGTTTTTTATGAAAATGGGGATCTGTTTTTTGATGAATATCTAAATAAGAACAAAAAAACTGTCCGGGAGGCAATATTGGTGTTTACAAAAACAACGATCTTTTTATCTATTTTTTGTTTTGTTTTTGGTTTTTTATCCTAATTTATCGGGGTTTTAACAGAGTTTTGTGCTATTAAATTGTTTTTGTTTGGTTATAAAGATCGTTAAATTAGTGTTTTTCGCTATAAAACACCGTGATAGTCTTCTCCGCAGAAAACAGGACGGCAGCAGTGTGAATACATTTTTGTTATCCGGATTTATGTCGTCTTTTGTCTGGTTATATTTCTGGAAAGATATAAATGAACAGCAGTGACCTGTATCTGAGCAAGAAGCACGGGCGTACTTTGTCGCCCGGAAAAATGTCAGAGAGCCAGTTCTGGTTATTAGCTGAAATATCTCCGGTTCACAGTGAAAAGGTTCTTAATGCGCTGAGGGATTTTCTGGTTCTGGGTTATACCCGAAGGGAGGCCTGTGAACGACATGAGGTTTCTCAGGGATATTTCTCTGGTGCTCTCGGGCGTATTCAGCGTACCCATCAGGCGGTAAACAGGCTGGTTCCTTTTTATATATCAGAAGCCGGTATTCCATATACGGGATAACAGTTGCATGAAAAATTTATCGCTTTCAGTACTTCTGCTTCTGGCAGGGGGCGGGGTTTCTCACGCCGCTGTTCAGAAAACCGTATTCAGTGCTGACGTGGTGGCTTCGGCCTGTCATGTGGTGGTGGATGCGGACAGCACCGGCAACAGTGGTCGGCTGACATTCGGGACTTACCGCAAGTCCACGGGGGCGTCTGTGCCTCCGCGTGACTTTACTGTGCGTCTGTATGAGTCCGGTGCCACGGTTCAGGGCTGCTCAGCCTTTCAGGCAGGGCAGGTCGCCGCCTTGGATTTTGGTAACCCGGGACAGCTGGATGCAAGGGGCGTGGTCACCCGCGGTGCCGGTGATGGTATTCGCGTGGATGTGCGGGCGGTGGATACACAGGCTGATTATCGCGGACGTCTGACTCAGGACAGTCATTCGGTGAATTATCCGGTGGAGTTTGCTGCTAAAGGACAGTTTCGTTTTCGTGCGCAGCCGGTGTTTCCGGCGAACGTGAAGGCGGGGGAATACACGGGTGCACTGACCTTTGTGGTCACGTATCAGTAATGGAGAAAAGGGTTGTGTGTGCAGGAAAGAAGGCAGTCGCAGAGCCGGTTTCGTCCGTGTTTTTCCGTCGGGCCGCACTTGCGCTTGCCGTATCAGCTGCTTTTGCCAGTGCCACAGGTATTGCAGGTGAAAAACTGGATATGTCCTTTATCCAGGGGGGGGGCGGGGTTAATCCGGAAGTCTGGGCAGCCCTGAACGGCAGTTATGCGCCAGGGCGTTATCTGGTTGACCTGTCCCTGAACGGGAAGGAGGCCGGGAAACAGATACTGGATGTGACGCCACAGGACAGTAATGAACTGTGTCTGACAGAGGCATGGCTGACGAAGGCCGGGATTTACGTCAGTGCAGATTACTTTCGTGAGGGATATGACGCCACACGACAGTGCTATGTGCTGACAAAAGCGCCGTCAGTGAAGGTGGATTTTGATGTTTCCACCCAGAGTCTGGCGCTGTCCATTCCCCAGAAGGGGCTTGTGAAGATGCCTGAGAACGTGGACTGGGATTACGGGACCAGTGCATTTCGCGTGAACTATAACGCGAACGCCAACACCGGTCGCAATAACACCTCGGCCTTTGGTTCTGCGGACCTGAAAGCCAATATCGGGCACTGGGTGGTGAGCTCTTCTGCCACGGCCAGCGGCGGTGACAGCGGGGATAACTCCACCACGATAAACATGTTCACGGCCACCCGGGCCATCCGTGCACTGAGTGCGGACCTGGCGGTCGGGAAAACATCCACCGGGGACAGTCTGCTGGGCAGTACGGGAACGTACGGAGTGTCGCTGAGCCGGAACAACAGCATGAAGCCGGGCAATCTGGGGTATACCCCGGTGTTCAGCGGCATTGCGAACGGGCCGTCGAGGGTGACACTGATGCAGAACGGGCGGTTGCTGTATTCAGAGATGGTACCGGCAGGGCCGTTTTCCATCACGGATGTGCCGCTGTACACCAGTGGTGATGTAACCATGAAGGTGACCGGAGAGGACGGGCGTGAGCAGGTACAGAACTTCCCGTTGTCGGTGATGGCCGGGCAGTTAAGTCCGGGGCAACACGAGTTCAGTGTGGCAGCCGGTTTGCCTGACGACGACAGTGATATGGAAGGTGCCGTGTTTGCGGCGTCATACGGTTACGGTCTGGATGGACTGACGCTGCGAGCTGGCGGGGTGTTTAACCAGGACTGGCAGGGTGCCAGCGCCGGTGTGGTTGCCGGTCTGAGTTACCTGGGTGCGGTATCTGCTGACGGGGCTTATGCCACGGCGAAATACCGTGACGGCGGCCACAGTGGGAATAAGGTGCAGTTGTCCTGGAGTAAACAACTGGAGACGACGAGGACCGGGCTGCGGGTGAGCTGGTCACGGCAGAGTGAGGAATATGAGGACATGTCCTCCTTTGACCCGACAGCGCTGTGGTCGCAGTCAAATCATGGTCGCCGGACGAAGGATGAATGGAATGCCGGTATCAGTCAGCCGGTGGGTGGACTGTTCAGTCTGTCGGTATCCGGCTGGCAGCGGAGCTATTACCCCGCATCCACGACCGGGAGTTACCGGTACAGCGATGACAACGGTAAGGATACAGGTATTACCGGCACCCTGAGCACACAGATTAAGGGCGTCAGTCTTAACCTGGGCTGGTCCGGTTCACGGAACACCCGGGGAGAAAACAACTGGTCTGCATCGGCGTCAGTATCGGTACCGTTCACACTGTTTGACCGTCGCTACAGCAGCAGTACGTCGGTGAGTACGAGTAAAGACGGTGGCACAGGCTTCAGCACCGGCGTGTCAGGCTCGCTGAATGACCGCTTCAGTTATGGTTTTGGCGGTGGTCGTGACGGTGATGGTGGTGCCAGCAGTTATCTGAACGCATCGTACAGCGGTGACCGGGCTTATCTGAGTGGGGCTCTGAACCAGTCATCATCCGGAGGTACCAGTGGCTCTGTGTCAGCGAGTGGCTCTGTACTGGCAGTGCCGGCGGCGAAAGACATTATGTTCAGCCGCACGACCGGGGATACCGTGGCCGTGGTGAACGTGAAGGATACACCCGGAGTGAAGGTGACGTCCGGTGACGGGCTGACTGACAGTGATGGCAACCTGGTGGTGCCGCTGAACAGCTATGACTGGAACACGGTGACGATTAATGCGGGCACGCTGCCGCTGAGTACCGAACTGACGAATACCAGTCAGAAGGTGGTGCCGACGGACAAGGCGGTGGTCTGGATGCCATTTGATGCCCTGAAAGTTAAGCGTTACCTGCTGCAGGTGAAGCAGCGTGACGGTGAGTTTGTGCCGGGGGGAACCTGGGCACGTGACAGTAAGAACACACCGCTGGGCTTTGTAGCTAACAATGGTGTGCTGATGATTAACACGGTGGATGCGCCGGGTGATATCACCCTGGGGCAGTGCCGGATACCTGCGGCGAAACTGCAGGATACTGAGAAACTACAGGAGATTACGTGTGAGTAAGCGTAACGCAGTAACGACGTTTTTCACCAACCGGGTGACGAAAGCGCTGGGAATGACGCTGGCGCTGATGATGACCTGTCAGAGTGCTATGGCTTCCCTGGCAGCAGACCAGACCCGCTATATCTTTCGCGGGGACAAGGATGCACTGACCATCACGGTCACCAACAATGACAAGGAACGTACCTTTGGGGGGCAGGCCTGGGTGGACAATATCGTGGAGAAGGACACCCGTCCGACCTTTGTGGTGACGCCGTCCTTCTTCAAGGTGAAGCCGAATGGTCAGCAGACACTGCGTATCATCATGGCCTCGGACTATCTGCCGAAAGACAAGGAGTCGGTGTACTGGCTGAACCTGCAGGATATTCCGCCGGCTCTGGAGGGCAGCGGTATTGCAGTGGCGCTGCGCACGAAGCTGAAACTGTTCTACCGACCGAAGGCACTGCTTGAAGGCCGCAAGGGGGCAGAGGAAGGGCTCAGCCTGCAGAGCCGCCCGGATGGCAGGACCATGCTGGTGAACACTACGCCGTACATTTTTGCGATTGGCAGCCTGCTGGACGGAAACGGGAAGAAAATTGCCACGGATAATGAGACGGCACAGAAACTGCTGATGTTCATGCCGGGTGATGAAGTACAGGTGAAGGGAAATGTGGTGAAAGTGGACTCCCTGAATGACTGGGGAAGCCTGCAGACCTGGACAATTAACCAGAAAAAGGCTGCGGCCCCTTCCGGGCAGAAGGTATCTGATTCGCCGGTTAATCCGTCTGATAAGGCAGATAAAAAATAACCGCCCTCCGGAACACGGAACAGAGGGGTAATAAATGAAGAAAACAATGATGGCAGCCACCTTGGTCCTGAGTGCACTCAGTATTCAGTCAGCACAGGCCGCTGAATACAGCGAGAAAACGCAGTATCTGGGGGTGGTGAACGGTCAGGTGTCAGGTAACAGCGTGGTGAAGGTGACCCGTACACCGACAGACCCGGTGCTGTACCGCTCAGGCAGTAACAGCCCGTTGCCTGCAGAGCTGATAATCCGGCATGCAGAAAGCCGCCCGGCTTCCGGCGGACTGGCAAACATCACGGTGAAACAGACTCTGCCGGATAACGGGGAAGCCCGCATCACCCTGAAGACGGCTCTGATGGTTGACGGAAAGAGAGTGGCACTCAGTGCCAGACAGCAGGGGGAGGATGTGGTGATAACCGTACCTGAGGCACAGAAGCTGGTTGAGTTAAGAACGGATGCACCGGCAGAGCTGGAAGTCCCGGTCAGTTACCGGGGAAATCTGCAGATAGCGCTGCAGGTGGAAGACTGAGAATTCATCTCCGACAACAGATGCAATACATCCGTGACTCCGGAACGGGTCATATTGGTAAAGGGATTTACCGTATTTTTAAACGGGAATAACGTAAAGCTATTCTGAGTTAAACACAGTGTTTAATGAAATGCGGTTAATTAAATGAATCCGCAGGGGATAGTTTTGCGGTAATTCCGGAAAAATAAGGATTGCCGATTTCAGTTTATTATTTATGAAATGTCAAGGTGATTATTTTATGAAAAAGACTCTGATTGCACTGGCTGTGGCTGCATCTGCTGCAGTATCCGGTTCTGCAATGGCGTGGACTCAGAACGGCATTGGCGGCTCTGTTGATTTCAGCGGTACGCTGAATCCGAAAGATCTTGTTACACCGTGGGAAGTCAAGGTTGGTGATGGCGTAAATGATCTGAATGCACTTATCAAAAAAGGTCAGTCCAGTGTTGACGTTGCTGTGAATAAATCAATTCTTGCTCTGGGTATTCGTACCGCGAGTAATAGAGCATTTTTTGGGCAGACTGGTATTGCACCACAGATTGATTTTAAAAATGCAATTGACTTAAACGCCTTTGAAGGCGGGGTCACCACCCTGACTCTGGACGTTAAAGATAGTACCAGCAACGATAAAATCGGAACGCTTACCGCGCCTTTCAATACAGGAGCCGTTGGTTCTATTACTGGTGCTTCTGATTTTGCTAATGTATATACCTATATGTCGGCTAATAGCGCATCTGGTGCTGTTCGTGGATTTAGTGGTGGCCTTGCTACTGACTGGGGCAAAGCAAACAAAGCACCACAAAACGTTCTTAATGCACTTTCCACCGAGATTATGGCTAATTTTGACGCGCAGGGGATGTCATTTGCTGATAGCGGTTTGTCATCAAATTTCTCTACCAGTGGTGCGAAATATAGTGCAGCTTACGGTGCAGGTATTCTGGCCAACGACACCATCAAGATTGCTCTCGATAATCCTGTAACAGGCGATGCGGAAATTGCCTGGAAAGCTGAGTTGCCGGTGACGGTTTCTTATCAGTAATGCTGTTATATACAGACAGCAATTATTAAATAATTTTTTGTAATGCGTTTTTCTCTTCTTGACGGAAGAAGAGAGTAATTATCAGGAATTATGAATATGAAAAAAACTCTGATTGCACTGGCGGTTGCTGCTTCTGCAGCAGTATCCGGTTCTGCTATGGCGTGGGAAGCGAATGGCACCGGAGGCTCTGTAAATATTGGTGGTTCGCTGACTCCAGCAGAAAATGTTACTCCATGGGAAGTAAAGACTGGTGCAGCAGTAACTGGTCTAGATGCTGATATTACCAAGGGACAGTCTGTGGTTAATATTGCAGTTGAACAGGCCATTCCTGTTCTGGGTATTCGTACTCAGACTAATCAGCCATTCCAGGGAGCAGAGGGTATTTCTCCGCAAGTTAACTTCAATGGTGCGATTGACCCTTCTCAGTTTAAGGAAGGCAAAACCACACTGACACTTGATGTTAAGGATAATGGTTCCAATAAAATTGGTTCACTGACGACAAAAGTTACAGCAGGTGCTCTTCTTTCTTGGACGAACGATGCGGGCAAAGGGAACTACTTTAGTCTTGGTTCTATTAACAAGGCTGGAGAAGTGTTTAATGGTGGGCTGTCAACAAATTATGATGGGGCGTTGGATGTAGATCAGGTTAAGAGTATCGCTCCTGTAATTTTCCCGGGCTCTATGGATAACTTTACCGACCAGGGAACTGAAAGCCAAGGCAAATATTTCTCGGGTATTGGCAATGATGCAAAATATTCAGCTTTCTATGCGTCCGGCATCGAACAAGGCGGCCTGATCAATATCACTCTTGATCAGGCTGCTACCGGCGATGCTCCTATCCAGTGGAAAGCATCTCTTCCGGTTACTGTTTCTTACCAGTAATTAAGCTTGTAACCAGTTGATAAAAATACATCACGCTGGGAATGGCGTGATGTATA
Organism: Escherichia sp. E10V5; assembly: GCF_004212315.1. Lineage (NCBI taxonomy): Bacteria > Pseudomonadati > Pseudomonadota > Gammaproteobacteria > Enterobacterales > Enterobacteriaceae > Escherichia > Escherichia sp. E10V5. Next base: position 13,199 of record NZ_RHJM01000034.1, on the reverse strand, counting down.
TACGGAGCAGCTATGTCGGAACAGATATTTTCCTATCGGTATGCGCTGTGACGCATGTTGGCTCTGTATTGTTTTCAGTGGGAAGACTTTTGAATGAACTGGTTTTTATTTTTATGTACTCCGGAACAGAGCAGAGTAAATAACAATGAAAATAGCGCATCATTATAAATCCCTTCTTTCAGCCATTATTTCAGTGGTCCTGTTTTATTCGGCAGCGCCACATGCAGATATTCTTGATGGTGGCGAAATTCAGTTTAATGGTTTTGTCACTGACGAAGCTCCCAAATGGACCTGGCAAATAAGTTCACCGGACCAGACCTGGGCAGTGGATACTGCTGATGCGCGTGCAGAGAACGGGCAACTGGTTTTTAATTTGCGTGATAAAGGGGCTCTGCCGTTTTTGGAGGGACATCTGCATGAGGTGGCTGAGCGTGGTGGTCCCGGATTCACACCATTTATTACCTTCAGCAGTAACGGACAGCCTTTCGCCGTAAAGGAAGGCAGTGGCACTACGGCGCAACGCTTTCGCGCCTCTGTCCCGGTGCGTGACCCGGAGACGGGAAACGTGTCGGGACAGCTTTCTTTCACCCTGAATCAGGGAATGGCCGTCAGTGCCGGTGCACAGGAAGAGGGGGCGACAGTGCCGGCAGGGATGTCGCTGGTCGGCGGACAGAGCGTGACGGATGTACAGTCAGGAACGCTGCCACAGTGGCTTAAAACCCGCCTTTCCACATTACTTCTGATGAACCAGGGTTTTGGCAATGGCATGAGTGCCGCAGACAATGGTCAGGTCATCTCTCAGGGGGTACTGGCTGACGGTCGGGTGATGAATCTGGCTGCGGCATATGCCTCTGTCGTGTCGGATTTTGAACTGCGGTTGCCGGCGGAGGGTACACCTGCAGCATGGCAGGCGGGGATGAATGTGACGGTTACAGTACAGTGATGGTTGCAGGGATATAAGGAGAGAAGAGAAATGAAAAAGATGACGTTGTTTCTGTTTGCTGCCAGCCTCCTGCCTTCCTGCGTACTGGCCTGGAACACGCCGGGAGAAGATTTCAGCGGAGAGCTTAAGCTGGAAGGGGCCGTGACCAGCACCCGTAACCCGTGGGTGTGGAAAGTCGGACAGGGAAATGAAGGCCTGGAGGTTAAACAGAGCCGCGGTGTTCGTGACGGTGAGCAGGCAATTCCGGTCGCGCTGCCGGCGATGACCGTTTTACTGGGAAAAACCACCCTGACCATGCCGGCAGGACGTGAGGGGCTTTCTCCCCGGGTCAGTTATGGAAAGGGTACTGAGGGATTTTCGCTTGAATGGACAGCACCAGGCATGGCGGAGGTGACGCTGCCTGTCACCGGAGATAATAACGCCCGGGCAGGCACATTTGTTTTCAGAATGCAGGCTGCGGGGGTGTTGCGCCATGTGAAGGACGGGCAGTCGGTGTATGCCGGCGTGTATGACGACCTGAATGTGAATGGCCTGCCTGGTGAAAGCGCAGCCATGAAGACTTCTGATATTCCGGGTGTTCTGCAGAAGATGTTCAGTGGCGAAGCCCCCGGCTGGCTGCAGACAATGACCGTCAGTGGTTATTCAGGTGTGAGTCATTTCAGTGATGCCTCCCTGCGTCAGGTTGAAGGTGCGTATGGTGCACAGACTGTGGCAGGCAGTGGTGAATTACGTCTGAACGGCATGATGCCGGAACGCTGGCGGGCGTCACTGCCGGTAAGTATTGAGTACCAGTAAGCAGGAGGACGGTCCGGTGCTGAATATTATTCATCGTCTGAAGTCCGGTATGTTTCCGGCTCTGTTTTTTCTGACTTCAGCCAGTGTGCTGGCGCAACCCCTGACTATTCCGCCGGGCCACTGGCAGGAGGGAATGACTGTGGGCGTGACGGAATTCAGCGGCACGCTGTATGTTCCTGAAGTTTCCTGGCAGTGGCAGCCCCGCGCTGTGCGGATGAGCTCTCCTGATGCAGTGCAGGCTGGCCTGGCAGCGGGTAAAGGTGGCATGGTCAGTGAAAGCCGGGCAGGGCAGGATTTTTATATTCTTGGCGGGCATACCACATCGCTGACAACTGCTCGTCCGGGGCTGCAGCCGTCAGTGACATTGCTTCAGGTGGCGCCATCATCTCCCCGTATTGCGGCCCGGGGAGAGCTTGCCCGGGGGCAGGTGCGATACGGGGAAATCACGTTCACGATGCGCCATCTTCTGGCATGGCAGGACAATGTCACTGCCGGTCAGGGCTGGAGCGTGGTCAGCGGAGAGGTGACGCCGGAGGCCGAAAAACAGGTGAAACGTCAGTTATGGCAGGTGAACGGCTATGAATGGACCCCGGACTATGCCGGGTTAACCGCGCGTCCTGATGCGTTTATTTCAGGAGCTGAGTCGCTGTTGTCACAGGAGAATGGCAGACAGCATATTGCCGGTGTCTGGGTGACATCCCTGAGTGATGTGCGGGTGAATTTCCCCGGCGCTGAGGAGCCGGTAAAACGCTGGCAGGGTAATCTGACGCCGGTGGTGGTGTACTTCTGATGGCCCGGCAACGAAAAGTGTTAATACCGATGTGGTGGGTGGTTGGTGTCTGTGTGGCAGCAGCCTGTATGACATGTCTGGTACTGACACTGGTGATGTTCTGTGCGGTACTGATATGGTGAAGGTCGTAAGTGTGAGACAAAAAATCCTTCTGACCGGAACCTGCTGGTATGAGCTGACAGGGTTGTGGCATCGGTTATCAGCACAGGGACACAACGTTTACCGTGTACCTCCTGGGTATCCCTGCACCCGGCATGGCTGGGACCTGATAATTGTGGCGCTGAGTGCAGAGCCTGTTGCGGGCTGGGGGCGTCATCTGTCCTGGATACGTGAACTGAGGGCAGAAATGTCCGGTGAAATGCTGGTTCTGGTACCGGAGAGGCTGGAAATGCTGAAGGTGTTGCGAAATATCTGCCCGGTGTACAGCGGATGCATGCCGCTGTCGTGCCTGGAAAGAACTGTCCGCATGGCACTGAACAGAAAGACAGCCCGTACCGGTAAATTCCGCCTGACGTCCGGACAACGACAGGCACTGAAGCGCCTTTCGGAGAGAGGAAGAGACCGTCCCCTGAATCTGAAACAGAGTGAACGGGGGTTGTACTGGCATTATGCTCGGCTGGCAGAGAATGTGGGCGTCAGGGATTTCAGGATGCTGTTGATGACCGGGCTGGACCGGGAGGTTCATAAAATGGAAGACCGACAGTATGGACAGTGATTTTGTATCCGCAGACAGGCTGATGCGTGCGCTCATTAACGGGGAGTTTGAACCGTATCTCCAGCCGGTGGTTTCTGCATCAGACTTTACTGTGTCCGGTGCAGAGCTTCTGGTTCGCTGGCACATGCCTGCAGGCGAAATCATTCCGCCGGCATATTTCATTAACCGGGTGGAATCTGCCGGTCTGTTGTTGCCTCTGACGGAAAAAATTCTGAACCGTGCGGTGGCCGGACTTTCTGAGATTAAAGCCATGCTGCCGCGTGACTTCCGGCTTGCCGTGAACGTGACGCCGGCCCTGCTGGCTGAGCGTGAGTTCACTCAGATGTGTCTGGCGCTGGCAGGGCATGACAGCATACATCTGGTTCTGGAGCTGACGGAGCAGCGGCCGTTTAACATGGACAGACAGACCGAAGAGAAACTGAGCCGGCTGAGTGATGCCGGAGTGGCATTTGCGCTGGATGATTTCGGAACCGGATGTTCCGTACTGTCGTACCTGAAGCACTTCCCGGTCAGTTATATAAAAATGGACAAGAGCTTCACACAGGACATTCTGAGTGAAAAGACATCCCGGCATATCGTGGAAAGTGTTGTCGGGCTGGCAGGAAAGCTGGGTATTGATACGGTGGCAGAAGGTGTGGAAACACAGGCGCAGGTGAACTGTCTGTGCTCTCTGGGAGTGGATTATCTGCAGGGGTTTTATTTCGGCAGGCCGGAAAAGATGGACATATTTTGTTGTGGAAATAATGTAAAGCTACTCTGAAGCATAAAATTTCTAACAAATAATATTAATGTGACTGTATATGTCAGATAGCAGAGGGTAGCTTTGCGGTAATTCTATATGAACCAGAGTTACTACTTTCAGTTTAATGTTTATGAAATATTATGGTTTTTTTTATGAAAAAGACGCTGATCGTACTAGCTGTAACTGCTTCTTTTATGACATCCGGGTCTGCAATGGCGTGGACTCCGAACGGTAGTGGTGGTTCTGTTGAACTTGGAGGTACCCTGACTCCAGCGGAGAAAGTTACCCTATGGGAGGTGAAAACGGGGGATACAGTAACCAATCTGGATGCTCAAATTCAGAAAGGTCAGCAGAATGTAGATATCGTTGTTAAGAAAGCCATTCCTGTACTGGGTATCCGTAATGCGGATGAAAACGGTTTTGCAGGTATTGCAAGCGGTAATATTATTCCTCAAATTACTTATGAGAATAATGCTGTTGATGTAAATTCATTTTCAAATGGTATCACAACACTGACTCTGGACGTTCATAATGAATCCGGAGATAAAATTGGTATCATGACAACATTGTTTAGTGCCGCTGCTTATTCGTCCTGGGATGATGGTAATAACACAGGGTCCGTTCAGCTTATGTCATCTGCGACAGGAGCCTATTTTGGCGGACTGGGAAAAACAACAAACGCTGTTCGTTCAAGTGTGGAGTCTGCCTACAATCTAATCAAGTCCCTTGATGATGAATACACAGCCAAAACACCTCTTGGAAAGATATTGGCTGGAAATATCTCTGATAATGAGTATTTCGTGGACGAAGCTGATATGTTCAAATCAGCTTATGGTGCAGGTATTGAGGCAGGTAAGACTATCAGTATTGCTCTTAATACTCCGGCAGAAGGAAACTCTTCTGTTACGTGGAAGGCATCCCTCCCGATTACTGTAACCTATCAGTAAGTTATTATTCATGAATACATGTCAGTAAGTTTTATTACTGACTGAAAGTATTGTGTTGTGGTTGTGCGTGAAATATCGGACAACCACAATAGACTATAGTGTGCAACATTTAATATCAGGGCTCTGTGGTTTTGCTGTGTACGGTGTTTTTTCAGTGGATTTTATGTCTGATAGGCGGCGATGTTTATTCATTTTGTCAGCAGGCAGGGGGAAAATCTTCTGATGAATATAAAAGACATCACCTTCGTTCTTCAGAAAGGCATTTTATGTGAGATTCATATCAGTGGCGTTGAGGGACATGTGATGGTGGAAGATGATTTCAGAGAGGTTTACAGAAAAATAAAAGAAATTTCACCACGAGTGAATAATGCAGGTGAAGGTGTCTCAGAGGGGAGTGGACGTGCGTCAGAATGCTGTAATTGATATTTTACTTATTATTGTCTTTTCTCTTTCTTTATTAATTTGCGGAAAAGTCTCTGCTGATACCGGATGGCAGTCCGGTGGGGGCTTTCAGGGAGTCGTGGAGTTCGGAGGCACTATCACGCCTTATGATGCCCCCTTCTTCCCTGGCTGTGGAAAACCGGTGGATATACCGGGTTCAGCAACAAAATCAGTGGGCTGACCGGTGTTTTGGTTTTGTGATCATTGTCAGAATAATAAGCAGTATGCTGCTGTTGTATTGTTCGATATATCTGTAATATTAATGTTTTGTTGATCATTATTCCATAATGATCAAATTTAAATCAGTCGAAAATGGTTGATTTTTTGCTCAGGACTCTGGTGCCTGGTGACGCAGGTAAATTCCGGGAGGGCGGTAGCGTGCTATTGCAAAAATGGTGGGAGGCATCGACAGGAGGTTGCTGGACAATTGTTGACATATAATGAATAAAGTTTTTTGTTTTGCTAAAAATTATGTTGCAGGCGTGTGATCTCTGAAGCGCAAAACTCATTCTGGAACCATCGGTCTTTTACATCTCGGGTGCTGATTTCTGCATTATTATTGACTTTATCTCTTCAGATTGCTGAGCGGAGACAATACTTATGAAAACAAATAGCCTGATCCGGGTAAGGAACTGGCTGGTACAACGAACAAGGAGAAAGTTGAGCCAGGTGGTGAAGATGCAGGAATTGACCGAAACTCTGTAAATTTAATAATTAAAAATGCTAAATGATTATTCGGGGATATTCGATTGAATAAATTTATATATCTTCTATTAGCAGGTATTTTATTTTCTGTTCAGGCAGATGCAGCACGGGGAAGAAAGCCCTGCTCGGGTGCTAAAGGTGGTATTTCACACTGCACGTCAGACGGACGTTTTGTCTGCAATGACGGAAGTTTGAGTCAGTCGAAGCGCTTTTGTTCCGGTTATGGCGTGGCACCCGCCAAACGTCAGGTGAAATCACCGGTCACCACGAAGCCGGTTCAGAAGAAAAAATCAGCGGCTGTCCGGAAGGTGTCACAACCGTCGGTGGCTGAGAAAAATGAGGCTGTGCCGGTCACTGAACCCCGCAACCCTACCTGTGCGCCGCTTTATATGGCCAGCAAACCCGGATTTACGCATCTGCCCATTTGTTCCGGTAATCAGTATTAATCTGACACTGAAATAGCAGAGGAATCTGTGCTCAGCCTGCAGTTAATTCTGTAGTGGCGGGCATCATAAAGCCGGACAACCTTCCGGGTATAAATATTTCCGGAGGGCGTTAATCATAAATATTCAGTTACTGAGAAGGAAAATAAAGGAAAGTCATGGCAAGAAAAAAAAGATGATAATGCAGCGGGATTTGTACTGATTTTAATTTGCGTTATTTTCTGGGGGATTTATGTGGCGGTCAGGGCGCTGATAAATCTTAATGGCGGTTTATTGATGCAGTATCGAATCCGGCAGGTGTTATTGGTTTGTTTTTTGGTTTGCTTACTGTATTTGCAATTTTACTTCGTTTTTTTATTTACCGGAGACTCAGAAAGAAAACAGCAGCATTTGAACAGGCCGTTTCAGAGCTGGTTCAGAGAGAGCGGGGTTTTAATGAAACTGTCAATGCCGCGATAGCCCGGGGAATACGACAGGAAAAGGAGCAACTAGCCAGACGTCGTGAGGAATTTCATACCGCCAGACAGAAGGCCAGCCGTGCAATGCAACGGATTGTTGATTCCGCCTGGAAATTTAAGGCGAAGACTCTGTTGGCCGGTGTAACGATTAATAACTGGCAAAGCAAATATGACTAGCTTCGTAAGGAAAGAGAGGCTTACGTTGCTGTCAGTGAGAAAATTGCTTTTCTTAACCTGGAAGATAATTCTGACTGGGATAGTGTCAGGCAACAGTTTTTGGATAAAGTGGCATTGCTGGAAAAAGCGCAGGAAGAGAAGGAATATCAGGCAGAGCTTAAGCGTCAGATGCGTGAAGAAAAAGAGCGTCAGGATGAACTTGATCGGCGCCAGCGGGAAGCGGAAGAGGAGGAACGGCGTCTTGCCGAACAGCAGAAACTGATTGAAGAGGCGCTGCGTGCCGCAGAAGGGGCTCACAGGGAGGAGCTGGAGAAACAACGCCTGGCGCTGGAACAGAAAATTCAGGAAGCGCATGCTCAATATGAACGTGCTAAATCCATGGCTCAGCTTACGAAACAGGGGCATGTTTATATCATTTCGAATATTGGTTCGTTTGGTGAGAATGTCTTTAAAATTGGCATGACCCGACGGCTGGAACCCATGGACAGGGTAAAAGAGTTAAGTGATGCTTCTGTTCCGTTTGATTTTGATGTTCACGCCATGATTTCCTGTGATGATGCGCCTGCGCTGGAAAAAACACTTCATGACAGTCTGGAAAAATACCGCATCAACAAGATTAACCTGCGTAAAGAATTTTTCCGCGTAAAGCTTGAGAAAATCATTAATGAAGTGGAGCGTCACCACGGGCAGGTGGAATATGTGGCTGACCCGGCGGCGCTGCAGTATCTGCAGAGTCTGGAGTACGCGGAAAATGAAGCTGCCTGACAATCAGTGTTCTGATTTTATCCCGGCCGGATATAACAGAAGGGATATCTGCAGATATCCTGCAGCATGGTTCACAGTATTCCAGTCATGTTAATGATTCTGTTTTTTATTTCTGAATAAAGCGACACCCACGATATAACGCCGTGGGTGTCGGTGGTGATTATTTTTTCGCAGATTAAGGTGCGTTTATGGCGAAACTGATAAATGTATCGGCGTCCACTGAGGAGAGAATGACGCCCGGGGAGAGGAGGGTGGCTTCACGACTGGAGAGCTTTCTGAATGATGACTGCCTTGTCTGGTACGATATTCCGGTGGGACGGAAAAACCGACATCCTGATTTTGTCATTATTGACCCGGAGAACGGGCTGGTATTTCTGGAGGTCAAGGACTGGAGTGTATCCACATTACGTAAGGCAAATCAGGAGCAGGTCACCCTTGAAACTGATGGTCTTCTGAAATCAGAAATAAATCCGCTGGTACAGGTTCGTCGTTATGCCTGTGATACTGTTAATGCCTTACCCTCAGACCCGTGCTTACGGCAGAATGACGGTCAGTATAAGGGACGGCTGAACCTGGCCTGGGCGTATGGTGTGGTGTTTACCCGCATTACCCGTCAGCAATTGAAGACACTGGCAGGGAATGATGAGAATGCGGTGGAAAAGATTTTTCCTTCAGCACAGACAATCTGTCAGGATGAGATGACGCAGTCTGTTTTACCTGAGGTATTCCGGCAAAAAATTGCCGGGATGTTTACCACGGGATTTAGAACCCGGGTGACACCCCGGATGAGAGATATTCTGCGCGCCCATCTGTTTCCTGAAGTGACCGTGAAACAGAACTCACAAATCAAAATCATGGATATTCAGCAGGAGATTCTGGCCAGAAATATTGGTGACGGGCATCGTGTCATTCATGGTGTGGCCGGCTCCGGAAAAACCATGATTCTTTTATTCCGTTGTCTTTACCTGGCTGAAACCACGCCCGGAAAGATTCTGGTGCTGTGCTACAACATTACTCTGGCCAGTTATCTGCGGGAATGCATTGATGTCAGAGGGCTGACGTCACGGGTTACGGTATCTCATTTTCATAGCTGGTGTGCCTCAATGATAAAACGCCACGGTATTCAGGTGACGGCTGACAGAAAGGATTACCCGGAGAAATGCTTCAGCACACTGGAAGAGGCTGTGAACAGCGGGAAAATCACCGACACCGGATATGATGCTGTACTGGTGGATGAAGGGCATGATTTTGACAGTCGCTGGCTGGCCCTGATTGCCCGTCTGTTTGATAACGCATCCCGTTCACTGCTCCTGATGTACGATGATGCCCAGTCCATTTATCGGCGGGAGCGGGCTCTGAACTTTTCTCTGGCCAGTGTGGGGATTCAGGCACAGGGACGCACTTCTGTCCTGCCGGTCAATTATCGTAATCCGAAACGCATTCTGCACTTTGCTTATGCATTCTCCCGCGAGTATTTTGAAAAACATCAGAACCGTGAAATACCGCTCGTTCAGCCACAGGCAGGCGGTGAAGAAGGCACAGAGCCGGAAATCCTGCGTTGTGCTTCTGAACGTGATGAAGCCAGACAGGTTGCAGACTGGCTGGAGAAGCGCCATGCCCTGTGCGGTCACTGGAGTGATATGGCTGTGCTGTGTCCGGCAGAGTTTTCAGTGAAACAACTGACAGAGGTTATGACACAGCGTGGGATACCTTTTGCCACCTGCTTTGACAAGGAAGGCAAGAAGACATACTCGCGACGCAAGGATGTGGTGCATTTACTGACGTACCAGAGCAGTAAGGGGCTGGAGTTTCCGTATGTGGCGGTTATCAATGCTTCTTTCGTTCATTCTGGTGCTGCGGATGAGTCTGAAGTGATTCCGGTGCTTTATGTGGCATTCACCCGGGCAACCCGTGAATTACTGGTGACCTGTTACCGTGAAAACAGTATCAGTCGCCACCTTGAGGATTTTGCATAATACCGGACCATTTCTTTATTCCGGGATTTCACCATACTGTTATTATCAGGTTTATTTAATTCGCCATGAACCCGTTATTTAACGATATTCAGATGCGTCTTTTTTATCTGAACCATTCGCCGTACTCCTGGCACTGGAATGTCAGATTCAGACATCTGGAAGCCGTATATATTGGCAACGATACCTGTCATATCACCATTACCTGTAATCAGTCAGGTTTTCATTTAATCAGGGACGGACAACGGCTATCCACTGAGCGTTATATCAGAAACCTTCATGAACTGTTATCGGTTCTGAAACGGCGGTGGGATGTCACGTCGGTAATCATCCGTGCAGTGGAATATCTTTCCCGAGTCCCGGTATCACACTAACGTTCTTTCCGTAACTATTAATCATGATTTAATACAGCAATACTGAATCTGCCGATGACTTCTGAAGTGAAACTGAAAACAGGTGGTGACCCCCGGTCATTACCGGATTATGCTGCCCTGCGCGATGAAATCAGCAAACTGACACACCCGGCACGCCCGGATGCATACAACAGGATTAAGTGGCCTGAATGAAGGGCTGGCTGCTTGTAGCCTGTATTAATCCGGAGAGAAAGGGACAGGCTACACGTATGGCGGTCACCATACGGCATAACCGGGCTAGGGGTAACCATCAAATAACCTCAATGTCTGATATTGTCAGGGACCTTTCGCGTCTGGGGTGGACAGATGAGCATATTGGCACAGAACTGGGGATGGACCAGGATGAAGTGCTGAGACTGAAACCGATTAGCGAACTGACAGAGCTGTTTCAGGAAGAGGCTTTCAGTACGGCATGAACGGTTCGCTGAGGCCGTCAGATATGAGTATTATTTCAGTGAGTTGATGTTTTGAGCAGGAAAAAGAATAGCCCGAAAGTTGTGGAAGACACGATTGCACTGAAACTGGAGGCTGCAGGTTACTGGCGCAGAGCTTCCATCCGCTGGCTTTTTATTGTGGGTAATTTTGAATGTACAGAAGCACAACGGGAGTGGTGGTTGTTGCGACGGGAGTATTGTCTGACGCAGATATCATCGCCGACATTACCAGTGAAGCTGGATATCAGCAAATTGGCGAAAGCTGCAGATAAGATACTGCGTTGAAATAAATGAGGGTTAAAAAATCAAAACCTAAGATGCAATAAAAAAATTCTTCTGAAGTGCTGTTTTATATTTAGTTGTGGGAATTCGTTGTTCATTTTTTTGTAATCGAGGAGCTTTATGAAGATATCATTTTTTAGCGTGAATAACTTCAGGGCTATTTCAGGTGGCCTTGATAATAATAAAATCATTTTTAAAGATACGAACACGCTTTTTATATATGGGGCAAATAATGCCGGGAAATCCACTTTTTTAAAGGCTTATTTGTTTTTCTATTATGATGAAAAACCTGATATTAATGATTTCTTTAAACGTAACGATAATTTACCTATTGAATTTGAACTAGAAGTTCAGCTTGATGATTTAGATAAAGGTAAAATTGAAATAAAAGCACCCAAACAAAAAGATAGTTATAAGAAGTATTTGCATAATGGGTATATAAAAATTAAAAAGGTTTGGAGTAAGAATAACTCAAAAATAGAATGTAGAAATTATACTTATAATTACTCTAACGAGCAATATGATGAAGTTGGTTATGCAACAATTGGGTTGCACTCGGTATTTCAATCATGTTTGCCGAAGCCTGTATTTATTAAAGCAATGCCAACAGAAGAAGAGGCAAAAAAGATTCTTAATGAAATACTTAAGATGATGGCAGAAAGTACGCTAAAATCATCAGATCTTGAGGAGTTAAGAATAGCACAAGCTAAGATAAAAGAACTGCAAGATAAAATGTATGACTCCGGAGTGATAGAAGCATATCAAAACTCTGTTAATGGATATTTCAATAAAATATTTTTTGATACATCAATATGTTTTAAAGATAAAAAGGACAGAGTGGTTTGGACTGAAAATAAACTCGGTAGGGATTTTGAAATTGAGTTTATGAAAAAGAACGAATACGGTGAGTATGATGACGCAATTCCATCAAATTATAGTAGTGTAGGGCATGGAACGATTAGAACAGCTATATTTACTTTGCTACTCATGAGAGACGTAGCCGAAAGATTCGAGAGAAAAAAAGGAAGAAAAGACTATATGGTGCTATTTGAAGAACCAGAGTTGTTTCTTTATCCAAGAATAGTTAAAGAGTTACGAGAATTAATATATCAGGTCAGCGTTGAGGAGTTGCCATATCAGGTACTTTGTGCATCACATTCTTCAGCCATGATAGATCTTTCTAAACCTAAATCATCAATAATACGGTTGGTTAACAATTCTAAAGGTACAAAAATTTACCAAATCAATGATTCTTTTTTAAAGGATGCTAAAGGGATAATTACTAATGATGAGCTCAAACAAGAAATGTATGAGGTGCTGAGATTTAATCCTTATATATGTGAGTCATTTTATGCAGATGAGGTCTTATTAATTGAAGGCCCAACAGAGGAAATAATTTGTAGGGCTTATTTCCAAGAGTTTTCATCAAATAAAAATATTTTTGTTCTGAACTGCGGTACAGTCAATAACATTCCATTTTATCAGAAAATATTTTCCCAGTTTAATATTAAATATCATATTATCTGTGATACAGATAAATCAAAGATAATCTCTCTTGATAAAAATGGAAATCCTTATTTCGATTCGGGAATTCAGAAAAAAATTTCTGAGCAATACAAAGAGGATATAATTAAAATGAATGGGTGTATTGGATTGTTCAGGACTCACAATATAACTTTTGAACCAGCTCACCAGGATGATAGTATTCCCGAACATTTACGATTTGTTGATTGTGGGGATAGAAGTAAACCTTTTAATGCGAATATGTATTGGAAAACGATACTAAAGCCAAATATGTCCGACCGTGAAATAAATAAAGTCCCTATTATAAGACATTTACAGGAAATACTTGCACATTAGTTATAGTTTTTAAGAGAAAGAGTCCGAACACTCGCTCGGACTCTTTTCCCATTATTTTAGAGGATTGTTACCTTTGGCGTAATCGAAAGGGGAGATATTTATTTCTTTGTTTGTGTCCAGACAATCTGCTCACCACTGTAGCATCAGTCGATGTTCTTCCAGATGTTCTGCTTTATGGATATACGCAGCACGTACGCCATTACGATCCTGATGGCTCATCTGACGTTCCACTGCATCGCGGGGCCACAAACCTGATTCAATCAATGTACTGCACGCCATCGCCCGGAATCCATGACCACTGTAGTGGATCACAAAA
>NZ_RHJM01000033.1:0-16311 GCF_004212315.1 Escherichia sp. E10V5 | reverse complement strand
ATTGATAAGGCGAAGAATGACGCGATCAGTTCATCTAACAGCTACACTGACAGCAAAATCAGTGATACGAAGACAGAACTGAATGCCAATATTGATAAGGCAAAGAATGACGCGATCAGCTCATCCAACAGTTACACAGACAGTAAAATCAGTGATACGAAAACAGAGCTGAATACCAATATCAACAATGCCAAAAATGAGGCAATTAGCACATCAAACAACTATACGGATAAGAAATATCAACAAGGTATCAGTTATACAAATGAAAAATACGAGCAAAGCATACAGTATGCTCAAAATGCGGCTGATAAAGCTGAACAAAATGCGAATAACTATACTGATAACCGATTTAATCAGTTAAACAATCAGTCAAATCAGCGATTTGAACAATTGAATAAAAAGATTGAGCGTGCTGAAAAACGTCTTAATGCCGGTATTGCAGGTGTCGCCGCAATATCTTCAATTCCATATGTAGCTGAGAATAATTTTTCATATGGTGTTGGGCTTGGTAATTATCAGAATGGAAACGCAATTGCTGCGGGTATTCAATATAAAACATCAGCAAATACAAATGTGCGCCTTAACGTCTCATGGGATTCATCTCATAACACTGTCCTTGGTGCAGGTTTTGCGGGTGGCTGGTAATAAACTATCTACGTGAAAGGAGATAAAAAATGAAAACATTAGTTTATGCAATGATTCTGTCGCTGACTACCTTTTCTGCTTTTGCAAAACAGAACTCGGCTAATAGTCAGAAAACAGGAGCAAGTAATGTTGAAAGACAAAGCTATGAGAATACTGATGCAGGAAAAAAACAAGCTGAATGGATGAAAGGTAAGTTTGTTAAACCTGATTGCTCTCCTTCTATGAATCGTATTGGTTGGTCAGAAGGTTGTAAGTAATCATCAATGATAACCTCGCAGATTCCAGATTTTAATCTGGGATTTGCGGGGTTGAACAACCGAAGGGCGTTAGTGATTTTTTGGTAATAAGTCCAGACTTGAAAATGAGATAAAGGAAACCACTATGTATCTGCATATTGTTCCTAAACTTTTTCATCGCATGGCTAATAAATGTAGCCTTAAAACCATTTCCATACCTGAACTTGATTTTATAATTGATAGTGAATCATTGTCTGTAGGCAGACCGTGGCCTAATAAATGTTTATGGGTTGGAATGCGAAAAGGAAGAAAGTCAGTTAATGGCCTTGTTTTGCAAACAGATAAAAAATTAAGATGGTTTACTACTATATACACCTGGGATATTGAAGATATGGGATTAATATATCATCGGGTCAATACCTATATAGAAGATGATGATTTTGATATGGTATCACAGGAAATTCTATTAAATGGTTCTTTTGATAAGTGGAGTGACAGGGTGCATTCAGCTTATGAAAATAATCCTCCTGCCAGAATTCAGCCCAAAATGGAATCTTTATTAAATAAACCTGGTGAAAGCAGCCATGATATGTGGGAAGAGTTCGAATGGGGAGACTTCCTTCTATCCAGAGAGGAAAGCCTTTTACTTCACACTATTCAGTCTGAACGATTAAAAACGGACTTCTCTTTATTCAAAAAACAACCATCTATTGAAAGTGCATTAGTTATTTAAAGGATAATAAAATGAGACTTTTTATTGCAGAAAAACCCGCAGTAGCGAATGATATTGTTAAGGCGCTTGGTGGCAATTTTACTCGCCATGATGGCTGGTTTGAAAGTGATAACGCAATTGTGACTAACTGTTTTGGTCATATTATCGAATCACAGCCACCGGAAAACTATAATCCTGAATATAAAGTCTGGAAAGTTGAAACGCTTCCTTTACGTCTTTATCCCGTGAAGTATCAGCCTGTCGAAAGTGCCGCAAAACAGGTTAAAACGATTCTCGAACTTATCAGCCGTGGAGACGTGACTGAAATTGTTCACGCTGGCGATCCTGATGATGAGGGACAGCTACTGGTTGATGAAGTCCTGGAATATGCAGGCAACACAAAACCCGTAAAGCGCGTTCTGATTAACGACAACACGCTTCCGGCAGTGAAAAAGGCACTGGCAAATCTTAAAGACAATCGTGATTTCAAAGGACTTTACCTTAAGGCGCTGGCGCGTTCAGTTGCCGATGCCGTCTATGGCTTCTCTATGACTCGTGCGTACACCATTCCGGCAAAAGCCAGAGGATATCAGGGCGTTCTGTCTGTCGGGCGCGTCCAGACTCCCGTTCTTGGCCTCATTGTGAATCGTACCCGTGCTAACCAGAACCATAAATCCAGTTTTTACTACACCATGACCGGAGTCTTTCAGCGTGGTGCTGATGTTCTCAGTGCAAACTGGAAACCAGGGGAATTTGCTCCGCTGACAGATCGTAAATTGCTTGATAAGGCATGGGCAAACGGAACGGCGGCATCTCTTGCGGGAAAACCAGCCACCGTTGAAGCGGCAGCAACTGATGATAAAAAAACTGCCGCACCGTTGCCATTTAACCTGGTCAGGCTCCAGCAATACATGAACAAAAAGTTCAAAATGACAGCGCAAAAAACGCTGGATGTTACGCAACAACTACGCGAAAAATACAAAGCGATCACTTATAACCGCTCTGATTGCTCATATCTTTCTGATGAACAATTCAGCGAAGCGCCACAGGTTATCGATGCCCTGAAATCAATATTTCCTCAGGCGCTGGATATTGATTCCGCACGTAAAAGCAAGGCGTTTAACAGTGCAAAGGTGACTGCGCATACTGCGATAATCCCGACAGCCAGTGTGCCTGATGTTAACGCACTCAGCACCGACGAGCGCAATGTTTACCTTGCGATCGCACAACACTATCTTGTTCAGTTCATGCCTGAAAAAGCATACCAGGAAGTATCGGTTGCCATTCAGTGTGGTGATGAGTCGTTCTATGCTCGTGCCAGAAAAACAACTGACAGCGGATTTGAGGCATTTCTTGGTGCGGAAACCACAGACGAAGGTGAATCAGAAGATAACGATGATTCCGCTTTTGAACTACTCTGTAAAATTCGCACAGGAGAAACACTGACGACAAAAGAAGTTGTAGTTAATGAGAAGAAAACGACACCGCCGCCATTATTTACTGAAGCCTCCTTGCTTGCTGCGCTTGTTCGTGTCGCGGATTTTGTCACTGACCCAACGATTAAAAAATTGTTGAAGGATAAAGATAAAGACAAAAAAGATGAACATGGCGGCATTGGTACGCCAGCTACCCGCGCAGCGATTCTGGAAACGTTGAAGAAGAGGAATTATATCACGCTGGAAAAAGGAAAACTCATTCCGACAGATACCGGATATGCGCTTATTGATGCTCTGCCGGATATAGCTGTTAATCCAGATATGACAGCATTATGGGCTGAAAAACAGGCTGCTATTGAAAATGGTGATCTGACGGTTGAAGAGTTTATTAATGAGCTTTACGGTGAACTGAGCGGCATGATTACAGATGTTGACCTGGGCGAGATGAAAATTGAAGCAGCAGCGCCAGCAGGCCAATCTCAACGCCTGAATGCTCCCTGCCCTTCCTGTGGTAAGCAGATTGCTATCAGGCCAAAAGGTTATTTCTGTACAGGATGTGAATTTAAAATCTGGAAGAACTTCTCTGGTAAGGAGCTTTCTGACAAGCAAGTAGAAATCTTGCTAACAAAAGGTATTACAGGAGAGTTAAAAGGGTTTGTTAGTTCCAGGACGAATAAAGAATTTTCGGCTAAAGTTAAATTACTTGATAACGCAACAGGAAAATTAGGGTTTGAATTTACCCCCAAAAAGTAGCAATAGTTGATTATCCCTTGTTCTCCATATAACATCCAATGGCACGTCTGAAGCGTCCGATTAACCAGGGGTGGTTTGTCAGTCTTCAGATTGTGCTATTTGTTAAACTTAACTGCATATAAAGATAAGTTCATATTGTGTCCTTTACAAGGAGATTATGAAATGGAAATGAAATTTTTTGAAGTGAAAGAAGGTTATTATATTAATATAAATTATATAGTATCAATATATTATGACAAGACTGATGTTGCTACTGTTACTCTTACAACAGAAGAGGTTGTACACTTAAATGCTGTGGATGCTATACGTCTGAAAATGTTTTTAGCAAAGTATTTAAACACCAAATAATTAACATCTTTTGGGAACGGAAAAAGACGCAGTAGGCAAATGATAAATACAAAAAGCCCGACTAATCGGGCTTTTTGCTTTCCGGTTCTGAGTTGGTTGCTCTGACCAGAGGATGGCTATCAATATCCAACGTTTATATAGTAAGTCAGATACTTGGCTATGTCAAAGTTAACGAAATAATTCGTTCAATTGGTAAACGTAATCCAAATCTATTTCCTGATGGTGAGCGTAAAGTACATTTTGAAATAAACAATCCTGAATACAAATTCCTCTGTGTAGATATTAACGTCGAATCCAAATAAAAATCTCTCTTGGATGCATCTTTATTGAGATTAGTTCAGTTGAATGACAGGTACAAAAAAGCCCGACTGGTAATCGGGCTTTTTTGTGCTTTCCGGCCTTGAGTTGGTGGCTCTGACCGGAGAAGGTTACTCTACACCTAACGTTTACATTTTATTCACTATGGTGCTGTAAAGCAACTAAATGTGGTTAAGGAACCACATTTAGTTGTGTAACGGGTGTTTTGTGTAGCGTATAATCAGTCAGTTAGTCATGTAGTTGGCTTGTAATCCTGCTCTTCCCGTATCTGCGGGTATGAACGATTTTAAAGTCCTGGCTGGATAAACAGGTGGTGCTGTATTCGGTGCTCTGGCAGGAGGAGGTCACTCTACACCTAACAATGCGAGAGAGCCGTTGTGACAGGCAGTGTATGAGTAAGCAACGGTGATTTCCTCCAGTTTTACTGGAGAAACGGATGATTAATCTGTTAATCATCGTTCTCAGGGCTGTGGTCGCCGTTGCAAACGCGCTGATTGCAATTCTGGAACTGATTCGCCAGTTCATCGACTGATGACAGCGGAAACGTAACTAAGGGCAGGAAGTGAACCGCTTCCTGCCCTTTAACGTACTGTGACATTTTTCAAAAAAACTCACCAATATTCTCCTCGGCAGAAATGACATAACTCACTGTAAAATAAAAATCATCTAAACGCCGGCTTTGCATTGAGCGCGTTGGCCAACGCCTTTATCAGTTGCGACCGCACCAGATAATTTGAAGAAGATTTCCCGCATCACCTGGACATACAGGTTATTCTGTCCAGATCTCATTAGTTACAACATACACTGAATTTATTTCCTTTATCTGGTGCTCTGCTCCGGCATACGCGCCCATATCCTGGGTCATTCAGGATAACTTCCAGATTTCGTCCTGCCCTGCCGTTCATATCCGCCTGGACAAAAATGCATTATCGGAAAAAATGTCCAAAATTTTTTTTGGTGATCGGAATTTTTATTGTCGGACGCACCTCTGCTCCAGGTCATAATTGCTGACACATCCCAAAAAAACAGGTGCGGAGATTTAAAAATTGAGTCACTTACCCGCCAAAATTTTCCAGATTTCACGTAGCGACGCCTGGAATTTAACCATCTCTCCCGATGCAGCCCGTAATATGCGGGATCTGGCGGCGCAGATTGGCGCAGGAATGCCAAAATATCTGATAGCACCGGAAGTCTCACTGCTTCTCTCCTACATTGATGATCTGAGCATCCGTATGTACTTTGAGACACTCTGGAATACCGGAGCACGACTGAATGAAGCTCTGGCGCTGAAACCTGCTGATTTTATGCTGACTCCGACGCGCCAGTACCCGCAACCCGTGGTGATCCTGAAAACACTCAAGCAACGTATAAAAGAAGCAGAAAGAAGACCTGGACGACCGACCACCAGGCATCCGCCATTACATCCTGATCCGCGATACAGAAAACCACCGGAGCCTGCTGTAAGGCTGGTTCCTGTTCTGGATGCCGGATACGCATTGCGTATGCGGGAATACCTGGCGACCTGGAAAAAGCGGATCAAACATCAGCCAGTGTGGGACATAACATCGAGACAGACACCGCTGAACTGGATAAACACCGCAGTGGCACGGGCAGAGCGTGACGGCGTAACATTTTCGGTTCCGGTCACGCCTCACACGTTTCGCCACAGTTACGCCATGCACCTGACAATGAGTGGCGTTCCTCCGCGCGTACTGCAATCCCTGCTGGGACACCGTTATGCAAGAAGCACCGAGATTTACACCCGTATTTTTTCGCTGGACGTCCTTACAGGAAGTGGCCTGTCCTTTACCTGCGATCCACAGCTTGCAAAACAGCTTCTCGGATATCCTGAGCGCCTCAATGGTAAGTAATAATACACACCATTAGGCTATTGCCAGCACGCAATTGTACGGTTATACTTTCATCACAAAAGATTGTGTATTAATACACACCATTTAGCCGGGAGGATTTTGTGATGGGAAAAATCATTACAGTTGCAGGGCATAAAGGCGGCATAGGCAAAAGCACCGTGCTTTGTTCCTTATGTGTCTGTGCCATCAGGAAAGGGAAAACAGCCTGTTTCCTGGAAACAGACTCGCAGGGAAGCATCAAGGACTTCATCGAGGAACGTAAAACCAACGAGCGGCTGTCTGAAATACCGTATTTCGAGTGCTACACAGATATTCCGGCGATGGCACGAAAACTGGCTGCCCGCTTTGATTATGTGTTTGTTGATACGCCAGGAATGAAATCTCCGGCCTTCGTTAAGGCACTGAGTTGTGCTGACATTCTGTTCACATTCATTGAGCCAGGAGCAGGCATCGAGATCAACACGCTGGGACGGCTGGTTTTCGACATTAAAACAGCACAGGCCGGAGTCAATCCGTCAATGAAAGCATGGATTGTCCTGAATAAGTGTTCAACTAACCCGTCAGACAGTGAAGCGTCAGAACTGCGCCGACAACTCAATGATGATCCGGACTGGCTTCCGGTTCCCCGCCAGCGTATCTATATGCGTACTGCGCATAAAAAAGCCTATAACAGTGGTATGGGCGTACACGAATACGATGATAAACGGGGAAACAAAGCCCGTGGCGAAATTGAGTTACTGTTAAAAGAAACGGGTATTCTTTGATGTGTATTATTACACACTAAAAGCAAGGGAGATGTATGCTCGCCCATTTTCTGTTTGTATCCAATATCAGCCCCTGGCAGGGATGGCTTTTTCTTACTGTCGCAGTAATAACCATTGCTGCCGGATGTATTTCCATCCACGAAAACAGAATGCACTTCTCATGGACAGATGCGGTTATGGTTCTGATTTATTGTGGTCTGGCAGGTTTTTTAGCTGTTTGCGGTATACGGGCGCTTGGGCTTATCTGAATAGCAATAGTGTGTATTGTTACACAACAAATAACAGGAAACAGGAAACATAACATGCTCAGTCTTTTTCTGTTCTTATCACTATTGATACTCCTGATAAGGATATTCTCCGCCAGGCTAATAATTCCGGCTGTGTGCGTATTTCTGCCTGTGTCATCACTCTGGATGGGATTTACTATGCTCAAACAACATGAATCCCCTTGCCTGAATAGTTCAGGTTGTGTTTTATCACCATTTGCTCAGTTCAGCACCCTGATCGGATGGCTTTTTATTGCTGTATCAATATTAACCACATGTGCTTGCGTATGTTTTCTCCGTAAAAATAAGAAACGCTGGTCATGGCATGATGCACCTATGCTTCTACTTGCAGGTGGCCTGGCAATTTGCGGCACCTGGATGCTGGAACTTCTACAGCTATAAAAAGTGTGTATAATTACACACTTTACAAAAAGCAGGATACCTTATGGCAAAGCTCCCCAAGAAAATAGATCAGGAAATTAAGCCACTGGATTTGCGCCAGTTTGTAAGTTCTGCGGCACAAAAACCGGCATCGGCATCCGCAGTAACGCGTATAAATCTGACAATGACAGATGATGATCTCGATACAGCGCAGGAGTTCCAGAACGAGTACGGTGCAAGCCGTGCTGAAGTTATCAGGGCGGCACTGGCAGCTCTACGTCTGGTATCAGCAGAAGAACGCCGGAGGTTGTTTGATGATATAAGGAAAAACAGTCCGAAGGCCGGAAGACCAACCGTTAACAAATAGTTTGATGTTGATGTAAAGGAAAATCAGATGACGGGATACAGATTTTTTTTGATTTTATGTGGAATTTACCTAAATCTTTTTATGTTATTAGCATTTTACTTATTACCTGATGAAGATAGTAAATCAGTTGGGATTTTATTATACTTAACTTTCGGTTTTTCTCTGCCATTAATATTTGTCTGCTATAACTGGAATAAAAATTCTGAATGATACTTAAGCCTGCGAATGAGTGGGCTTTAAGAAACGATGAAATGAGATGGACTATAATCCTCACAGGAGGAGTTTAACTCTATGGAACAATGCATCTTTGATTTAGGAATTATAAGCTATAATCCAGTTATTACATGGACTGTACCAGTTGTATTTTTCTTTTTAGTATTGATAGCTGGTATAGTATTCAATATTGGCAGGAGAAGTAATCTAATCGTTTTTGCCCTGGCAATATTGCTCCCATTAACAACGGTTTTCATTTTTATGTTACTGGGCGGTAAGATCGATATGTGCTGAACCGTTGCGGTGTTCTAGTGAGAGCGTTATTTAAACTTCAGATTTAAGCCCACGAATTAATTTCGTGGGCTTTCTCTTTATCGTTCCTGTTCAGATTGCTGCTGATTTTGCTGTTCTGCTTTTTCCTGTACGAACTGTTGTTCAAGACGATCTTCTGCTACTTCGCGAGTGAAATCGTGATGTAACAATTCGGCTTCAGTCTCCTGACGGTTAAACGCTAATCCCTCGGCTTCAAATTTAGCCTGATAGCGATCAATGGCATCCAGTATCAAACCATCCTGCTCATTGACATCACGACCTTGTGCTTTTTCAAGTTCATGTCGTGGAACAGGTTCCGCTTCTTTAACGGCAAGTTGCTCTCCCATCATCCCTAATTCTTCTCTGGTTACAGATTTAACAATAACTTCCCTTTTATCCAGATCATGAAGCATTGCAGTATTATTTTTATACTCAATAGCTTCAGAAAGCGATTCGAACTTCTTAACAGGCTGGTTGAGTTCATCTTTCGGGAACGAAACAACATATACAGGTGTACGGGTGTATTCCTTGTATGAATCAGCCAGGATTTCGTAGGGTTTATCAAATTCTGCTGTCAGTTTTTCTGGATAAGAGGACAGCTCGCTGGCCGCTATGGTCTTGGAAACAAGCAACGCACCTTCAAATCCATTTCCCAAATGTGGGTTCGCTTCGTATTTCTCGATTGCCATTTTCTTGTCTTCTTCAAAGTAGCTGTAAGCAGCCTCTTTTGAATAGAAAATGACCCCTTCGTTCTGTTCGTGTACGCTTGTATGGCTGACCAGATAAATTTCTTGTTTAGCCTCTTCCGCTGACGCCTGGTTCTGATGAACATCTGCCTTGCTGATTTCATTATCAACCTGGGTTTGTTGCTGGGATTCCTGTTCAGTCTGCTGCATTGCTTTAGACTCAAGCTCCGCTTTATGCTCCAGCATCATCTGTTGGTATTTCTCAGGGCGCAGAATAATATTCATATCCCGTTCTGCCGCTACAAGAGCACATTCTTTCTTAAACTCTTCGCTTCCGGTAAGTTTGAGCACACCGCCAAACTTCTCTTTCGAATACTCCAGCATGATGCCGATCTCTTCTTTAGAAGGATTCTTTCCGGCAACAACAAAATCACCCTTATCAGTAAATACGGGGGACTCTGTTTTTTGGTCACGATAAACAATCTTGGTTTCTTGTTTATCCATTACAAGATCTTTCAACCTGGTATTTGTTTGTTGCAGTTCCTGCAATCGCTTTTGTGCCTGAACAGCTTTTTCCAGTGATAGCTCAATTTCAGCACCAGAAATACTGTTTTCATTTTCTTTATTAAGATAATTTTTGAGTTTATCAATTGCTTTCATAGCATTTTTATCCTCATTCCAGTCTTTATGATACTGGTTGATAAAACTACGTCCCGCAGCATACATATCATCCAGTCGTTCAAGAGTGGTTATTTTCTTATAAACTAAAACACCTTTAGCTACATCACGATTTTCTTTAGGTAAAGAATAAATTTGTTGCCGCATTTCGCGCAATTCATTATACATATTTTTCTTTTCTGCACGAATAATATTCCTTAAAGAAATGTCTGTTTTTTTAAAGGAAGAAAATCTTTCTCTGGATTCTTCATAACTCAGTTTTCTTATTGTTGCTACCGGCTCAAACGTTTTTTCAGACAGTTGTTCTCCATATGTTTTAAGTAAGAAACTTTTTGCATCAGACCATGATAAATTAATATATTTAGTTAAAAAATCAGACGCATTAAGATTTCTGTTGCCAACTGCAAAACGTGGAGAACCATCTTTTGCTTTACTGATTGCATGTTCTCCAGGTACAACATTAAATTCACGTGCAGTCGCAGAAAGAAAACGCTCAGGATCAATTTCCTTTCTGATTTCTGCCATTGTGCTTAACTCATTACGTTCTGCATCATTATTTAACTTCTGAAATAATGCTTCATGTAATGGCGTTGATATACCGATATTTTTTATTCCTCGTTCTGAGAATCGTCGATCAGCATTCCGTCGCATTGCTGAATCAGAATGCGATCTGTTTTCCATTCTGTTTGCCAGATTACGCTGTTCATTATCCTGCAAAATACGGACAGATTCGGGCGGTTTTCCTCTCCCGTGGATTCCGTAAACCAAACCGCGTTGGGGCAAACGTGGCACGCCGACTCTTGTTTTAGTTCTACTGAATCTGGAAGTTGATTCAATACTGAACTTGTTACCACAAGACCGTCCTTGCGTTCTTTCAGAATTTTTTGTGTTAAGTTTGTATTTTTTGTCATAGTCATCAATCCTGTTTTTTAGGAAACTTTTCTTTTCCGGCTCACTAAGCGCCTTATAGTGATCACGCGTTTTACTCGATTTTGAATAAATATGTTTTATTTCGTGACTGGTTTTATCAAGCCAGGTACTAACGTTATTGTTAATCTGTGCCAGGGTCGGCTTTACTAAAGGTAGTTCACGTTTTTCTATGAAAGATGAACTAAATAATGGGTTTTTAAAATTAGTATATTTTTTGTCATCTTTAAGGCGCACAGCAAAGTATTGATTAGTCTTCCCCTCATTGCGAATTTTTACATCACCATATTGCATTAATAAATTTTTGAATGCATCCGTCGAGTTAATATTTTCATTTGTAACTCTGGAGAAGACTTCCTTTTTTACTTCATTGTTCCGTTCACGGTATAAATCGCCTTTTACTCGTGACAGCACGTTTGCATAGTTCTCATCACTTACACGAACGGAATCCTTTGGGCTTATCAGGTTATATTTGTTGTTAAGATATTCCTGAACAGAGTCAAGTTGAGTCTGAGTTTTGAGATTTGTCAGATCTCCTGGCGGATTTAATGAGTTCCCTGTGACAAGATTTGTTCTTGGAATGACAATGTGAATATGTGGTTTACGCTCCACAAGTTCACCAGTTTTGTTATCAACAATATTTTTAATTTTTGGAAGATGGGCTTCTGCATAAAAAGAATACTCATCTGTATGATAGGCATTCATGAGCATCTTCCTGAAATCAGAAGTCACGTTTTTCAGTGTTTCTTCTGATATTTCATTTTCTGCAAATGATAATGTGATATGCAGGTATCGCTCCTGCCCTTTATCTTCTATTGATTCAATTATTTTATTTGTTGTAGCCAGATCGCCGTCAATGATAAATCTATGGTCAAGTTCATCACGGGTATACTCACGCTCCGCTTTTCTTCCATTTTCAAGGTATTCTGCAATACCATGATTGCCACCGCCATAGCGTATTATCATTTTAGTGCGCCCTGCAATAAATCACGGATATTTATCAAGGTATTGAGCGCCCTTTCATACAATGAAGATGATATAATTCCCTTGTTATGATCCAGATTTAAACGATGTGCAATCTGATTAAGATTATTGCTTGTTTTGTTCATAAGAAAAAGACAACGCTTGTAATCTGTCGTTGGCTTTGGCTTCACTGGCAATTCACTAATACGATTCAGAATCAGTGCGCGAAAAAACTCGGATTTGCCAATGTCTGTATGCTCCAGCAGCTCCTTGAACGGCTGGTATTCTTCATCGGTTAACCGGATTGATATAACGTTTTTTCTTTCTATCGCCATAACGCCTTTACCTTAAAGTTCGTAGAACTTCCTGAACGGTGCAACCGTTCGGGGTTTCAAAGGGGCATCCCCTTTGGCACGACGATTATACAGGCCATGAAATGGCGTGTATACATCGGTGTCGTGCCTGTGTTTTAGAAAACGATTCAGACTAGACACACAAAACGACACACACAATAGCACCACAGACACACATAATGGCACACAAAAGAACACACACAAAAGCACACAAAAAACCTTGACAACACACAAAATGACACACACAATGCCACACATAAGGACACACACATTGCAATTTAGGGATAGTTTTGTCATATTGGGAGGTAAATATATAGAGGATAACATATGCAAAGCATCGACGCGTTCTTATCACCACTTTGTGAAGCGATAAGAAATGAAAAACTAAAATCAAAACAAGCTGCATTTAATCTGTACCTTCAAGAGATACTTGAAGCCAAGAAAACATATACCTGGGAACAGATATGCACATATATAAATCAGAATACTGATTCGACGCTGGCTGTACGTGCTTATAGAAATATGGTTGAACGAGCAAAAAAGAAACGCTTATCACAGGAAAAGAAAAATAACGAATCTGGAGTCGCAAACAAGTTGCCGCCTCAAGGTGACAAATCGACTCAAACAACAAAAGAACCAGCGATAAAAGGTTTTTTCTCTCAAAGAGAAAAAGAGAGAAAACTGGAATATGATGCTTCGGCAACAATGGCAAAATTTGAAGACAAATACAAATAAGGATGAAACATGAATACTTCAATCAATTTTATATTGCAAGGTAAAGGCGGTGTAGGTAAATCTTTTGCCACATCAATACTGTCTCAATATTTTATTGATGAAAAAAAACTTGAAAATGTTGTTGTCGCGGATACAGACCCAGTAAATACAACTACAGCAAAAGTAAAACGCCTTAATGCTGAAATTATCAAGATTGTAGAAAATAACAACATTGTGCAATCAAAATTTGATAGCATGTTTGAATCTATTCTTGAAGGCGGAAACATTAATTTCGTTATTGATAATGGTGCTTCTACGTTCTTGCCATTACTTCAGTATTTCGATGATAACTGTGTAATGGATATGTTCAATGAAGTTGAACAGGATGTTTATATCCATACTATTATTGTTGGTGGTCAGGCACAAGCGGACACAATAGAAGGTTTTGAAAATATCGTTAAACTTGTAAAAGGTACGAAAGTTAAAATAATCGTATGGATTAATGAGTTCCAGGGCGAACCGATACTTTCAGGGAAGCATATAACTGAAACAAACTTTTTTGAAAAAAATAAAGACGTTATTGCTGGCGCAATATTGATCAAAGATCGCAAAAGCGATGCTTTTGATACTGACATAAAAAAATTAACAGCCAATTCAATGACACTGACTGAGGCGCTTGAATCGAAAGAGTTTGGATTAATGGCTAAATCCCGCCTCAAGCGTGTTTTTAACGATGTATATGTACAGCTTGATGCAATCTATGACCCTGAAAGTGTAGAGGCCAATGCATGAGTGATATTGAATTACAACAGCCCGAAAGGGCTGTTCATGAAGCAGAAGATCAGATAAATGATTTTGTTGTTGATGTTTTCAAGAAAACAGGGGTAAGAATATCAAAAGATGATCCTGTACTATCCCTGCTATTTCTCCATGAAAAAATTCAAAAGAGACAATCTGATTTATTAAAAGATGATTTCACCACTTTAGCTGATGCATTCAAGAGTGTATTAAGTTCATTAGAAGAAGAAAATATTCAGCGATTCAGAAAAATTGTAGATACTTGTGGTGATCTTGATAACGAAATAAAAGAAGCCATAGAGCATGGCAAAAATGAAATCAATGAGACAGCAGTCTTAGCGAAGGAAAAATTAAACAATGAAATAATAGATATTATATCCTTACTAAGAAAAAACCAGGAGGAGCTAAACAACTCTTACAAAAAGAGCATTGCTGAATTTTCAAAAAACACAAAGCCATTTAGTAAAAGTACAGCAATAGCATTATGTGTAGCCTGCACCATTGGAATTTCAGCCGCTTTTTCTGGTGCGTTCTGGTATGTTGCGCAATCACAGAAAGAACAGGCGCTACAGTTCTATGCATCCGGCTACATGGATATGCAAAAACTAACAAAAGAAACGATCTCTCTACTACCTAAAGAACAGCAAAAAATTGCAACCGCTAAGTTAAATGCACTGGAAAGCCGCAGTAGGTAAAAAAATCCCCGCATCAAGCGGGGATTTTTCATTTATATGAAAGTTCATGCCGCGCGGCCTGAGCAAGAAAATGGCTACGATCTCTGTAAACACCGCCACTTTCTCTGACAAATCCATCAATACGACGAATCAACACATCAGGCAACGCAATATTAATACGTTGTTGTTTACCTTCAATTTCAGACAAATCAACATCAATTACAAACCAGCTATCGCAGTGACTATAGTCCTGATTTGCGGCATATGTTAAACAGCCGTCATCATGAATATCATCAACAGAATAAGAACCACTTAAAACCATTTCTTCCACGATAGCCAATATCGCTTCTCGCGCCATCACAGGAATTTCTGATTGAGTATCGGCAGCAGAGACACAGCCAAAATCAAAACGATCAAAAGCCGGAACGGTTATACCATATGCCGTATGGTCATCTTTCGGTGTTTCGACACCCACAGAAAAAAACATGATTACCTCCAAAGTCGGCGGGGATTAAATCCCCGCCATTTTTCTGATCGATCTGACAGTACCCAGTGGCAAGTCTTTTTTCGGATGGGGCACAGGAAAAGTTTTTCCTGTTATGGGCGACCACCATATCTGGTGGCTGCTCGCCTTATGCCGCTTCAACTCACAACCAGCAGCTATCAGCTCTTTCAACAGGTCAGCAGATTTCATATGTCCTCCCTAACCTGCCACTAATTATACACACATATACACACAAAAGCAAAAAAGAAGATTAATTTCGTGCGTAACTGCTCTATGCAACATTGAAAAAATTCCGCTTCCTCGCCACTAACTCGCTACGCTCGGTCGTTCGGCTGCGGCGAGCGGTTAAAAAAATAAATGATGTGTATTAATACACAAAAAAAAGGGGGAGAATAATCTCCCCCCTTCACATCAAACTAAAGCATTATCCCGGTTATGCGCCCACCAAATGATTTCGCTAATAATCCATGCTTCTATTGCTGGGGTTTTGACTTGTTCCCCGTTTACAATCCGGTTGGCAAGCTCTATCATTTCGCACACTGACATTTGAAAATCTCCAAAGATACATTTGTCATTGGGTAACAGGCTGCCCCACAGCCTGTTACCCCCCCAAAAAAAGTTAGTATTTGCTAGTGACCTTTCCTTTCTTAATCATTTCTCTTAATTCAGATTCGGTGTACTCCTTTCCATGTTCCAACGTGGAATATATGTTACCAACAGTCCATATCCCACACTTCTTAATTTCTGCATTTATCCATGACTCACGCAGAATAAACAACGGTTCGCAATCATTTCCTTTTTCATAAACATAAATAGATTCGGTATCATTTCCAGAATCAGAAGTGCCAACAATTTTTTCTATATCGAAATGTTTTTTCAGAAAAGTTGTAAAATGCATTTTTATTCTCCTGCCGCTGTGCGGCTTTGGTAATTAGGGGCAATTACGCCCCTGTGATTAGTAATATGATGTAAATTCGTGTTTCTCTTCTGGCTGAGTTTTATAGGCCATCTCAAATGATTCAATCTCTATTGCAGGTACGCTGTAACAATCACGCACACGACGCTTTAATGGCTCCCCACAGAAATCATTAAGCAATGGGGTCTTATATCCACTCATTGAACGAGTCAGAAGAACAGAAGCGCGAACCTCCTGGACGGTGACGGTTTTTTTACCGTGAACAGAAATAACCTGGTAGAAATTAACGTTAGTTTGCTCATATCCCCATGAAGATACAAACACATCACCAACAGAAACAGTACCGTTATTAAAAGTTAATGTTTTCATTTTTATCTCCTGCCACTGAGCGGCTTTGGTGATCAGGGACTATCCCCTCTCGATATGTTTATAATAGGTCAGTTCTGACCTATTTACAAGTAATTTTTACTCCTGA
>NZ_RHJM01000032.1:0-11026 GCF_004212315.1 Escherichia sp. E10V5 | reverse complement strand
TTGTACTCAAGCTGGCGGCGCATTTCATACCAGCCCTGATCCAGTATCGAACGGTTTAAACCTGATTTTGCCCGGACATTGCGCCCCGGCTGGCTGACCGTACCCGCTGCTGACTTTGACATGTTGCTGACCTTCAAATCCTCAATGACTATCATTGCGTGGTTTTTGCTGATTGTCGTTGTGACTTTGTGAAGGTAGTCCCTGCGGATATTTGTGATACGGGAATGCAGACACTGTATTTTGCGTTTCTGCTTCTGCCAGTTGTTGCTGAGTTTGACCTAGCGGCTTAACTGTCGCTGAAGTCTCGCCAGCTTCTTCTGGTTTTTCTGGAAACTGTTTACAGGCTCAAAGACTGTGCCATCTGACAGCGTGGCAAGTTTAGCCACGCCAGCATCCAGTCCGACCATTGATACTGAAGGGTGAACAGGAGTGGATACTTCACTTTCAGTCTGAATACTGATGTACCACTTACCGCAGGACTGGCTGACTGTGACATTTTTTACAACCCCCGTGACCTGACGACTGTTCCGGTAGCGCATCCAGCCAAGTTTCGGCAGAAAAATACGGCTGTTTTCCTGATCGAGCTTAACGCCCTGCGGGTAGCGGAATGCATCATTCTGTCCCCGCTTTTTGAATCGGGGAAAAACAGCCCGATTCTGGAAGAAGTTTTTGTAAGCCCGCTCAAGGTCTTTCAGTGACTGTTGCAATGGCTGTGATGGGGCATCTTTAATCCATTGTGTTTCAGTGGCATTTTTCCACTCAACCAGCCAGGAAGCCATTTTCCCGTAAGGGATGTATTTATTACCGGCCTCATGATTCTCATTCTGACGTGCCAGAGCACGATTGAAAACGAAACGACATGCGCCTGCGAAGCGCCTCATTTCACGCTCCTGTTGACCACCGGGTCTTCACTGGAATTTAAATGCCTGTAGTCGTTTCACCGGTCAAATTATATTTTGGTCTATGAAAAAAGAAACCGATATCCGACGCGGAAGGCACTGTGTTTTCCTGATGCATGTTCATTTGGTCTTTGTCACCAAATACAGACGCCAGATTTTTGACTATGACGCGACAGGAAAACTACGCACTTACTTTTCAAATGTATGTGCTGATTTTGAAGCTGAACTGGTTGAAATGGATGGCGAACAAGATCACGTCCATTTGTTAATTAACTATCCACCCAAACTGGCGATATCCAGTCTGGTAAACAGCCTCAAAGGCGTATCGAGTAGGTTACTGCGACGAGATCGACCAGATATTGCAGTCAGGTATTACTACAAAGGCGTTTTGTGGAGTCCCGGCTATTTTGCCAGTAGCTGCGGAGGTGCGCCAATATCCGTCATCCACCAATACATTGAACAACAGCAAACACCTGGTTAGGTGGAAAACCGCGCCTTATATCCCCGCCCTGATTGAACTGCCCCCATAAACCTGGACAGTGATAATTAGTCCGCGATGTGGCCTGAGTCCGGTATTCTACCGGACTCAGGCCCTTTAACTTCTCTTTTACAAACGAGAGGGAAACAACGGTACTTAATACGCCCTTTAGCCAAAATCTGTCTTTTTCTTGATTACCGCTATTTTTTCGTTAAGGCGCATTCTTTATGCTGTATCGATACACCAAAGGTAAGTTAAACAGGGAGTGACGGATGCCAGTGCTACAGTGGGGAATGTTATGTGTTCTGTCACTTCTCCTTTCTATTGGCTTCCTCGCTTTACATCTCCCGGCGGCACTCCTGCTTGGGCCGATGATCGCCGGGATCATCTTCAGTATGCGCGGGGTTACCCTGCAACTCCCCCGCTCCGCTTTTCTCGCTGCGCAGGCCATTCTTGGCTGCATGATTGCGCAAAACCTGACCGGTTCGCTCCTGACCACGCTGGCGGTTAACTGGCCGATTGTGTTAGCTATTTTACTGGTAACGTTGCTTTCCAGTGCTATCGTGGGATGGTTACTGGTGCGCTATAGCTCACTGCCCGGAAATACTGGTGCCTGGGGCTCCTCACCTGGTGGTGCGGCGGCAATGGTCGCGATGGCGCAGGATTACGGCGCAGATATCCGCCTGGTGGCTTTTATGCAGTATCTGCGGGTACTGTTTGTCGCGGGGGCCGCTGTTCTGGTCACCCGAATGATGCTGGGCGATAACGCTGAAGCGGTTAACCAGCAGATAGTATGGTTTCCGCCAGTCAGCATTCATCTCCTGTTCACCATCCTGCTCGCGGTCATTGCGGGTACGGCGGGATGCCTGTTGCGTATACCTTCCGGCACGATGCTTATCCCGATGCTGGCAGGTGCGGTGCTCCAGTCTGGTGAGTTCATCACGATTGAGTTACCGGAATGGCTGCTGGCGATAGCTTATATGGCGATTGGCTGGCGAATTGGTCTGGGCTTCGATAAACAAATCTTACTGCGGGCATTGCGTCCGCTGCCGCAAATCCTGCTGTCGATATTTGCTCTGCTCGCCATCTGCGCCGCGATGGCGTGGGGGCTGACCTGGTTTATGCATATTGATTTTATGACTGCCTACCTCGCCACCAGCCCCGGCGGACTAGATACGGTGGCGGTCATCGCCGCAGGGAGCAATGCCGATATGGCGCTTATTATGGCGATGCAAACCCTGCGCCTGTTCAGTATTTTGCTGACGGGGCCGGCCATTGCGCGGTTTATTTCAACCTATGCGCCGAAGCGAACGGCCTAGTGCTGGCAACCAGGACACCAGTAAAACGGGCGCGATGACAGCGTGGTTTTCTCAATGGTGCCGCCACAGCGTTCGCACGGTTCGCCATCACGATGAAAAACCTTAAAACGGAACAGCGCGCCGTGATGTTTATTTTCATCCACCTGCCCCCGCGTAGCGTAAGAAAGTCGCGGAATATCCAGTAACGCGTGTGCGAGCGCATCCAGTTGCGCCGCGTTGAGATCTTTCGCTTTATGATTTCCGGTCAACCCAACCTGCCAGAGGATCTCCACGCGCAGATAATTGCCAAGCCCTGCCAGAAACGCCTGGTCAAGCAGTAACCCGGCAAACTGACGGTTACGAAAGCGCGGCGACAATAACCGTTCTTTCACCACATCCGGCGTCAGATTCGGGTCGAGCACATCGGGGCCAACGCGTTGTAAGAACGGATGCGTCGTCAGTTGTTCCGGCGTTAACATTTCAATATCAGAGGCGCTATAAAGCAGAATGGTTTTGTCGGCTGTTTGCAGCTTTACCCGCAACACCCGCGTGGTCTGCGGCTCTTCGCCAGTATCAACCACGCGCCAGACACCATAGAGTTGGTTATGGCTATAGAGCGTTAAGCCATCCGAAAAATGGGTCAGCAACGCTTTTCCGCGCGTTTCCACATAAGTGACATGCTGACCAATAAGTTGTGATTGATAAGGTTTTAACTGCGGGAAGGCAAACCAGACATCGGTCAGTGGTTTGCCTTTGATCGCCGCCTCCAGGTTATCCGCTGCACGGCGGATCTCCGGACCTTCAGGCATGGTGATATCCTTTTTTCATTCTTTGTTCAGAGGGATTATGCTGCGACAACAATCCCCTTTTCGGCAAATGCAGATCGTAGCCGGCGGGCGAACGCCAGTGCGTGTTCTCCGTCGCCATGCAGGCAGACCGTTTGCGCCGCGACCGTTGCCCATTCGCCGGTGATACTTTTGACTCTGCCGTGTTGCACCATCTCCAGCGTTTGCGCCAGCGCCTGTTCTTCGTTTTCAATCAACGCGCCTGGTTGGCTTCGCGGCACCAGCGAACCGTCGGCTTGATAGCCGCGATCGGCAAACACTTCCTCGCGCGTTACCAGCCCATATCGTTCGCCTGCACGAATCAGCTCGCTTCCTGCCAGTCCAACGAGAATCAATGCCGGATCGCAGGCGTAAACGGCTCTGGCGATGGCGTCTGCCAGTTGTGCGTCTTTCGCTGCCTGGTTGTATAACATGCCGTGCGGTTTGACATGACGCATTACGCCACCTTCCGCCCGGGCAATCGCTGCCAGCGCGCCAATTTGATACAGCGTCTGGGCGTAAACGGTTTCTGGCGGCAGCTGCATGGCGCTGCGACCAAAATTTTCTCTGTCGGGAAAGCTCGGATGAGCGCCAATAACCACACCATTTTTTATTGCTTCTCGCACGCTTACCAGCATGGTTTGTGCATCGCCTGCATGAAATCCACAGGCAATATTGGCCGACGAAACTAGCGTTAAAAGTTCCGCATCGCTGGAACTCCCTTCGCCCAGATCGGCGTTAAGGTCAATTTTCATTGTGCAGCCGCCACGCTAATTGTTCGAAATAACGTTGCTGATCTTGCCGCGCTTTCAGCGCCTCTTCCAGTGAACACTGGACAAAATGAATCGGCTGACCGAGCGGAATTTGCGCCAGATGGTACATATCAGCCTCAATGATGCAGGCAATGCGCGGGTAACCGCCGGTAGTTTGCGCGTCGTTCATCAACACAATGGGCTGCCCGTTATGCGGCACCTGCACCACGCCTGGCAACAAACCGTGAGATAACAGTTCGCGATCGGTGGTGCGTTTTAAAATTTGCCCCTGTAAGCGATAGCCCATGCGGTTACTTTGCGGGCTAAGCTGCCAGGGCGAACGCCAGAATGCATCCTGCGAGGCGCGATCAAACTCATGATATTCCGGCCCCGGTAAGGCGCGAATCCGGTTGCCCCACAGCAACTGTTTAACGCCCTGCGCTTCCATAAAATCACGCTTCGCTTTGCCAATGGGGAGTCGGTCACCATCCTTCAGTAAACGCCCTTCCAGCCCGCCAATCCCCACCTTGAGATCGGTGCTGCATGACCCCATCACTGGCGGCACATCAATACCGCCCGCCACCGCCAGATAGCTACGTACACCATGTTGTGGACGTTTAAGCATTAAACGCTGACCTGCTTTCATCGGCAAGCGCCAGCCAGTCCAGACAGCATTATCATCCAGCCGCGCCTCGCAACCAGCGCCAGTCAATGCAAACCAACCATCGCTTTCAAACTCAACCGTTAACTGACCGAGCGTGATCTCCAGCGCGGGGGCATTGGCGTCATTACCCACCAGCAGGTTAGCAATGCGTAGCGCAGGCATATCCAGTGCGCCGCAGTGGCTGATACCCGACTGGCGAAAACCGTGACGGCCGCCATCCTGCACGGTGGTATACATGCCCGCACGAATGATTTTCAGCATACTCCCTCCTTCTGCGGTACAAAGCGCACGCTGTCTCCCGGACGCAATAAGATAGGTTCGTCACGCGTCGGGTCAAACAGACTGAGCGAAGTATGACCTATCAACTGCCAGCCGCCCGGCGTTGCCAGCGGATAAACACCAGTCTGCGGCCCGCCAATCCCGACAGAACCTGCCGGAACGAGCAAGCGCGGTTCAGCGCGCCGTGGCGTGTGTAGTTGTTCCGGCAAACTCCCGAGATACGGGAATCCTGGTTGAAAACCTAAAAACCAGACCACGTATTCCACGGAGGAGTGCAGTTCAACGACCTGTTTTTCGCTCAACCCACAATGTGCAGCGACCACCGCCAAATCCGGCCCGCCTGCGCCACCGTAAACCACCGGAATTTCGATAAAGCGAGACTCCGGTTCCAGCGCCTCACTCTCTTCCCACCAGCGTTGCAAACGCTCTATGGCGTCCAGCGCCAGCGTTTCAGGGTTACGCAAAATCACCGTGATATTGTTCATGCCGGGAATAGCTTCAACGACATTCGGCATATCCACCAGACGCTGGGCCAGCCGCCAGATCCGTTTCTGGCTGGCCAGCGTCACCTGCGGCTCCAGTTCCAGCACTACCGCCGTTTCACCTATCAGATAACAACGCGCTCGTTGCACTTTCGATCCCTCTGATTATTCGTTATGCAGGATTAGGAATATCAATAAAGGTCACATCAAGATCGGTATTTTCATTCAACCACTCGCTCAACGCGCGAATACCACCGCGTTCAGTGGCATGGTGACCCGCAGCATAAAAATGCAATCCCTGCTCGCGGGCTGAATGAATGGTCTGTTCAGAAACTTCGCCAGTAATAAAAGCATCCACGCCAAAACGCGCGGCACTATCAATAAAACTTTGCCCACCACCGGTGCACCAGGCGACGCGCTGTACTACCTCCGGGCCGTTGTCGCCACACCACAACGGCTTGCGTCCCAGACGCGCTTCAATCCATGAGGCCAGTTCCAGCCCCGGTACCGGCATGGTCAGTTCGCCCCACGGCACCAGTGGTTCGATCTCGCCCATGATCGTGATCCCCAGTAACGCCGCCAGTTGCGCGTTATTGCCCAGCTCAGGATGTGCGTCAAGTGGCAGATGCCAGCCATACAGGTTGATATCATTCGCCAACAATGTTTTTAAGCGGTTACGCTTCATACCGCGAATTACTGGCGATTCCCCTTTCCAGAAATAACCATGATGCACAATGACCGCATCAGCGCCCAGGCGTACCGCTTCATCGAGTAGCGCCTGGCTGGCGGTGACACCGGTAACAATTTTTTGCACCGTCTCTTTGCCTTCCACCTGCAAACCATTCGGCGCATAATCACTTATCGCCGCGCTGTTCAATTTCTCGTTAATCAGTTGTTCCAGTTCGGTGTTTTTCATCATTGCGCCTTCCATATTCTGATAGCTACTCCGTTAACATAGCGTTCCCTCGCCTGTTCGTCGATAGCCAATCTTTCGACATATTAAGAAACAAACCCATCGCCAAAAGGCGCAAATTGTTTATCTCATAAATGCATAGTTCATGTATATTTATGCAATCAGACAGCATATTGCATAAATAATCAGATCTGTATCAGAGTTTTAACTTTAAGGAAACACACGCACGCCGCGCAACTATTACGTGGTGTCGCATCCAACCGCGGAATTACTATGAATAAACACGCATCACAGCCGCGCGCTATCTACTACGTTGTCGCGCTGCAAATCTGGGAATATTTTAGCTTTTACGGCATGCGTGCCTTGCTGATTCTCTATCTCACCAATCAACTGAAATACAACGACACCCACGCTTACGCGTTATTTAGCGCCTACTGTTCGCTGGTGTATGTCACGCCGATCCTCGGCGGTTTCCTGGCGGACAAAGTGCTCGGCAACCGCATGGCAGTAATGATAGGGGCATTGTTGATGGCAGTCGGGCATGTGGTACTGGGCGCCAGCGAAATCCACCCGTCATTCCTCTATCTGTCGCTGGCGATTATTGTCTGCGGCTATGGTCTGTTTAAATCCAACGTCAATTGCCTGCTTGGTGAACTGTATGAACCGACCGATCCACGTCGCGATGGCGGTTTCTCGCTGATGTATGCGGCGGGTAACGTGGGATCGATTATTGCCCCTATCGCCTGTGGTTACGCCCAGGAAGAGTACAGTTGGGCGATGGGCTTTGGCCTGGCGGCGGTTGGCATGATCGCGGGTCTGGTCATTTTCTTATGTGGCAATCGTCATTTCACACATACCCGCGGCGTTAACAAAAAGGTGCTGCGTGCGACAAACTTTCTCCTGCCGAACTGGGGATGGCTGCTGGTTCTGCTGGTCGCAACGCCTGCCCTGATTACTGTACTGTTCTGGAAAGAGTGGTCGGTATACGCCTTAATTGTCGCCACTATCATTGGTCTGGCGGTACTGGCGAAAATTTATCGCAAAGCAGAAAACCAGAAACAGCGTAAGGAGCTGGGGCTGATTGTGACGCTCACCTTCTTCAGCATGTTGTTCTGGGCCTTCGCACAACAGGGCGGCAGCTCGATTAGCCTTTATATCGACCGCTTCGTTAATCGCGATATTTTCGGTTATAGCGTTTCGACCGCCATGTTCCAGTCGATTAATGCTTTTGCTGTGATGTCGTGCGGTGTGGTGCTTGCCTGGGTGGTAAAAGAGAGCGTTGCGGGTAATCGTACCGTGCGTATCTGGGGGAAATTTGCTCTTGGCCTCGGCCTGATGAGCGCCGGGTTCTGTATTCTTAGCTTAAGCGCCCGCTGGTCTGCAATGTATGGCCACTCTTCCCTGCCGCTGATGGTGCTTGGTCTGGCAGTGATGGGGTTTGCCGAACTGTTTATCGATCCGGTTGCTATGTCGCAAATTACGCGTATTGAAATCCCCGGCGTGACCGGCGTATTAACCGGCATTTACATGCTGCTTTCCGGTGCGATTGCTAACTATCTGGCGGGCGTCATTGCCGATCAGACATCGCAAGCTTCGTTTGATGCTTCCGGGGCGCTCAATTACTCCATCAATGCATATATAGAAGTGTTTGATCAAATCACCTGGGGTGCGCTGGCGTGTGTAGGACTGGTGCTGATGATTTGGCTGTATCAGGCGCTTAAGTTCAGAAACCGTGCGCTGGCGCTGGAGTCTTAATACGCCAACACCGATGCCTGATGCGACGCTTAACGCGTCTTATCAGGCCTGGATGGCCCATTGAATTTGCACTATTTGCCAGGCCGGATAAGGCGTTCATGCCGCATCCGGCATCTGGGCACGAGTCTGTTATTTCCCCTTCCTCGCCGCCTCATACGCTGCCAGCGTTCGCAGCCTCGCCTCTTTGTGATCGACAATCGGTTGCGGATAATCCAGCTTCACGCCCGCTTTCTGCGCCCACTTCCACGGCTCATGCACCGCTTTCCCTGGCACATCACGCAACTCCGGTAGCCACTGGCGGATAAACTCGCCTTCGCGGTCAAATTTCTCGCCCTGGGTTGTCGGGTTAAAAATACGAAAATACGGCGCAGCATCGGTTCCGGTAGAAGCGGCCCACTGCCAGCCGCCGTTATTAGCCGCCAAATCACCATCAATCAGTTGTGACATGAAATGCCGCTCGCCTTCGCGCCAGTCGATCAACAGATCTTTCACCAGAAAGCTGGCTGTGATCATCCGCAGGCGATTATGCATCCAGCCAGTGCTGTTAAGCTGACGCATAGCAGCATCGACAATCGGGTATCCCGTTTTGCCTTCCTGCCAGGCCTTTAAATGCGCGGGATTACTCTGCCACTGCACGCGGTCGGTCCAGACAATAAACGGACGATGTTTACACAGAGAAGGATAATACGTCATCAAATGGCGGTAGAACTCGCGCCATATCAGCTCATTAAGCCAGACGCTACCCGGTCCGCCTTCCAGCGCCTGCGGCTGTTCCGCCAACAGGCGATGTAAACACTGGCGAGGCGATAATCCACCCGTTGCCAGGCTGGCGGACAAACGACTGGTGCCTTCTACTGCCGGAAAATCTCGTTGTTGCTCATATTCTCCGGCACCGTTCTGGCAAAACTGGCGTAATTGCGCAATCGCCGCTTTTTCTTCCACCGGGAAATGCGCGGTATCGAAAGACTGACGAGGGTAATTCAGCGTAATGGATGGCGCGGGCTCTATCGATCCGCTACTACGAACTTTTGGTGCACCGACGCACTCCGGCATCCCTTCCCGCAACCGTTTCAGCCAGGCGTTTTTAAACGGCGTAAAGACTTTGTACATCTCATGATTGCCAGTCATCACCGCCCCCGGCGGCAGGATCACGCTGTCATCAAATCCTTCACACACCACGTTACGTAGCGCTCTCTCAACCTGCACATCCCGCGCCCGCTCATGCACTTCATACTGATAGTTATAAAACAGGTGGGTAACACGATTTTCCGCGCACACCTGTTTAACTGTTTCGACGCTGGCGACAAAGTCATCCACTTCACGGAACAATAAAGGAATACCTTTTTCCGCCAGCGCTATTCGTAGCCCATTCAGTTGAGCATTGATAAGTTCAGCCTGACGCGGCGACATGTTATGCGTCGCCCACTGGCGTGGTGTAGCGATATACAACGCCAGCACGCGTGCAGACGAATTGTGGCAGGCGGCAGCCAGCGCGAGATTATCGTGCAAACGTAAATCCTGGCGAAACCAGACCAGATGGATGGTCATAAAACTCCTGCATGGCGCAAGTTAATCACACGCGGCCAAAGTTCGAAATAACGCTGCCCTGAAAGCCAGGCGTTAGGATAAAGCGCCATATAGTGTTTGATACGCATCAGCGGCGCAAGAAGAGGCTGCTCGCCACGGCGATAACTGTCGATAAGCGCCGCCAGCTGCTGGCGTTCTGTGGAATCAAGATGCGGGCGAAAATACCCCTGAACGTGCATCAAAACGTTGGTGTGATCGCGCGGGTTGGCGGGGTGAGAAAGCAAAACAATTACGCGTTGGCGGTACTGGTTGTAAAAATCATCCAGATTTTGCCACTGGTGAATATCAGCCACGAACGGGCCAAGTTTGCGGTATTCCGGCTGAGAATGCGCCAGAAATACGAGTTTATAGCGGCTGTGATAATCGAGAAGCGCCCCGCGCGTTAAGCCATGTTCTTTCAGTCGATGTAACTCATGAAGCGCGAAGATACGGATTAGAGTGCTGTCATCAAATCGTTGTTGATTCATTACTGCTCCTGAACGGTTTACAGGAGTAAGTGTAGACGTTGGTAAATGAATTTTGTGGGGTTATGCTTTCTTCCCTACCAAGCTGTTATATCCAGTTCAAAAACAATCATTTAACATCATCATTAAAGCAGCGAATACTTGACCGATTGGTAGTACCGCTGCATATTTCACCATCAATTATATTTTATAATTTGTTGTATTGCTGACTTTATATTGCCAATGACATCCTTATCATTAAATTCATTTAATATATTTTTTAGAATAGGATGTAGTTTAATATCACCTAAAATACCTGCCGAAATAATAACATCATCAAAAATTATGTCTTTTTGCAGTTCATAAATTATAGCAGTTATAACACGATTATCTTTTCTTTCTGCCAGTCCGCTTATAGCTTCAATTCTGGCACAATCATTCTTATCTGTCAGCATTCTGATAAATGACTCTCTAATCTCCGTAGAGTCGTACTGGTTGAAATTTACAGTAAATGCAGCCCAATTTCTCACATCACCATCGCAATCATTAAGTAAAGTTAAGAGAAAAGGGATGGTATCATTATGTAAATAGACCCGTTTTAGTTCCATGCATTTTTTGAGAACCCGGCCAAATTGACCCTGGCCCAAAATCA
>NZ_RHJM01000031.1:0-90427 GCF_004212315.1 Escherichia sp. E10V5 | reverse complement strand
GAATTACCGATCCACTACACACACCATCTTCCATTGGATACACCTTCCACTATTACGTCACACGTATGAATGACAATATGCTCAAAATGCGCAAACAGATCAAACTGCTGGCTATAAACGGTGTTGCGCCTACAGAGGAAAATATCCGTAACGGCACTTATCCGTACATAATTGATGCTTATATGGTGACGCGTGAAAACCCCACGCCGGAGACGCAGAAATTCGTCGACTGGTTTTTAAGCCCGCAGGGGCAGCAATTGGTAGAGGATGTGGGATATGTGCCGCTGTATAAAACGCAACCTTAAAGCAGGAGAAATAATATGGATACTACTATTATTCGCCTGAACGCAGCAAATGTTCGTTTTATCTATCAGCCGTTTACACACGACCAGCGGGCGAGGGGATAATTATGCAACCCAGCCCCGCCATGCAGGCATTAATTGAGCAGATATATTACACCTTTCGCCGTTATCCGGTGCCGAAGCAATGTGTGGTTTGTTGTGAATATTGCCTGAGTCAGCAGGAACAAATAGTAGCTTTGAGCAGGATGATGACGATAAAGCTATTACCGCCCAAATCAATACCTGGGCTGACAACAAGCAATCCATCCTGAAAGAACGCGCGCGGCAAGCGATTGAAAACCCGCTTAAACAGCCTGAACAGGGCACACGATATCAGGTCTGGGAAGATGACTGGATGGTTGATGAGTGTTTATGCGCGATGTATGACGCATCATCCGAATCATCAGGACAATAAAGATGAATAAAATCAGACTTTATATTCCCCCGCTAATTCTCGGCTTTATTATTGTACCGTTGTTGATATGGCCGACGGTAGTTGCGCTGGCTGCTTCTGTTATAACGCTGAGTTTTCTGGGGGAGATACTGTTCTCTATCCCGCTCATGATCAGGCGTATTTCATTTCTGGAATTACAACTTTGGTTATCGGTCGAATATGCGCTTTTCTTCTGTGTAATGTGCTGCGTCGGTTGGCAATTTGCTCGCAGAACGCCACCTAAATTAAAAAGAAAACTGCATTGTTGGCTGGTATTTGCACCAGTTTATTTCTGGCTGCTCCTGTGGAATATCATTTTTTACGTCGCACCAGCGAAAATTGCGTTGCTGGAAAATATGCGCAGTTTCTTTCTGACAGTTGTCTGGCCCCCACTGAATTTTTCGCCATTTTGGCCCCAACCGTGGACTGGCTTTATCGGTCCGACAAGCGCCCAGCTTGGTTTTGCGTTGGGATATTACTGCCAGTGGCGTAGCAAAAATAGAAGCCAGGGGCGGATGTGGAGCGAGTGGGGAACGTGCCTTAGTTTTGTTACGTTGGGTATGATGGCGTGGGCTTTGCGGTAATTCCCTGAATCAAAAAGTAGGTCAGATTGAAATCTGACCTGACCACTTTACGTTAAATCACGACGCCAGCGACAACTTCTGCTGCGTATACTCCACCAGCCACTGACTCACACGAGATTGTTGTTCCGCATTCAGCCACATGCCTTGTTTTGTGCGACGCCACAGGGCATCGTCGGCGCGACGGACCCATTCGTGATCCACCAAGTATTTCAGCTCCGCTTCGTAAAACTCATGACCGAAATCCTCCCCGAGGTCGCTTATCGCCCCCGCATTGCCGAGCAGCAGCTCGCTGTTGCTGCCGTAAGTGCGCGCGTAATGACGTGCCAGCGATTCCGTAATGAATGGATAGCGGCGGCGCAAGCGGGCGGCGTAGTCATCGCGGTCGCCTTCGATGGCACCACCCGG
The DNA here is from genome assembly GCF_004212315.1 of Escherichia sp. E10V5. NCBI lineage: Bacteria > Pseudomonadati > Pseudomonadota > Gammaproteobacteria > Enterobacterales > Enterobacteriaceae > Escherichia > Escherichia sp. E10V5. The sequence goes on along the minus strand of NZ_RHJM01000031.1, from coordinate 88,664 downwards.
CAGCACGCTCTCTTTAGTCCACGCCGGGCCAATACCCTGATAATACGGCGTCAGTTTTTCCAGCGCATGTTCCGCCAGTTTGCGGTAGGTGGTCAGCTTACCGCCAAATACCGACAGCAGCGGTGCTTTGCCGTTTTCATCATGAATATCAAGGGTGTAATCACGGGTAATAGCCTGCGGCGAATCGGACTCGTCATCACACAGTGGGCGCACGCCGGAGTAGGTCCAGACGATATCGTCCCGGCTTAACTGCTTTTTAAAGTGCGTGTTATACACTTTCAGCAGGTAATTGATTTCACTCTCTTCAATCTTCACTGCTTTCGGATCACCTTTGTATTCCACATCGGTGGTGCCGATGATGGAAAACTCGTCCATCCACGGGATCACAAAGACAATACGTTTATCTTCGTTTTGCAGAATGTAGGCTTGTTTTTGGGTATGCACGCGCGGCACCACAATATGGCTGCCTTTGATCAGGCGAATGCCATAAGGTGAGGGCAAATGCATGCCGTCGTCGAAGAACTGTTTCACCCACGGGCCAGTGGCGTTAACCAGGCCGCGCGCCTGCCATGTATATTTTTTGCCAGTATCGATATCTTCCGCTTCCACAATCCACAGGCCGTTTTCGCGGCGAGCAGAAGTGGCACGAGTACGAGTAAGCACTTCACCGCCTTTACGCACCACCATCTGGGCGTTGGCGAGTACCAGACGGGCGTCGTCTACCCAACAGTCGGAATATTCGAATCCGCGCTTAATTTCCGGTTTTAACACTGAATTTGCGCCAAAACGCAAACCGGTTGATCCCGGCAGGCTGGTGCGTTTGCCCAGATGATCGTACATGAACAGACCAATACGAATCATCCACGCCGGGCGCAGATGCGGACGATGCGGCAGGCGAAAACGCATCGGGAAGGCGATATGCGGCGCCATTTTCAGTAGCACTTCACGTTCGGCCAGCGCCTCGCTGACCAGTCGGAATTCATAGTGCTCAAGGTAGCGCAGGCCACCGTGAATGAGTTTTGAACTGGCGGAGGAGGTCGCGCAAGCGAGATCCTGGGCTTCCAGCATCAGCACGGATAAACCGCGTCCAGCGGCGTCTGCCGCGATACCAGCACCATTGATGCCGCCACCTATCACAATCAGATCTTTGGTTTCCATGCTGCCCTCATTCACTTTCGTTAAAGCTCATAAATGTTCGTTATCGAACATATTAGCAAAGAATCGCGCTTTGGGTAACATTGAAAAAACATTTTAGAGTGATATGTATAACATTATGGCGTTTATCTGCCGCTTCGACGTAAACTGTGCGGTAAATTTGCCCACTTGTTTGTAAAGAAAGAGAGACGCATGGATCAGTTCGAATGTATTAACGTTGCCGATGCGCACCAGAAGTTGCAGGAAAAAGAGGCGGTGCTGGTCGATATTCGCGATCCACAGAGTTTCGCAATGGGGCATGCGGCGCAGGCTTTCCATTTGACTAACGACACACTGGGCGCGTTTATGCGTGATAACGACTTCGATACGCCGGTGATGGTGATGTGTTACCACGGTAATAGCAGCAAAGGCGCGGCGCAGTATCTGCTGCAACAGGGCTACGATGTGGTCTATAGCATTGATGGCGGTTTTGAAGCCTGGCAACGTCAGTTTCCCACAGAGGTGGCGTACGGCGCGTAAGGCTTTATACTGTCCCCTTTTGTGCGGAATAAGCGACAGCAACAATGTTGATGATTACCTCTTTTGCTAACCCCCGCGTGGCGCAGGCGTTTGTCGATTACATGGCGACGCAGGGTGTTATCCTCACGATTCAACAACATAATCAAAGCGATGTCTGGCTGGCGGATGAATCCCAGGCTGAACGTGTGCGGGCGGAGCTGGCGCGTTTTCTCGAAAACCCGGCTGATCCGCGTTATCTCGCTGCCAGCTGGCAGGCGGGCCATACCGGCAGTGGCCTGCATTATCGCCGTTATCCTTTCTTTGCTGCCTTGCGTGAACGTGCAGGTCCGGTAACCTGGGTGATGATGATCGCCTGCGTGCTGGTGTTTATCGCCATGCAAATCCTTGGCGATCAGGACGTGATGCTATGGTTGGCCTGGCCATTCGATCCAACACTGAAATTTGAGTTCTGGCGCTACTTCACCCATGCGTTAATGCATTTCTCACTAATGCATATCCTCTTTAACTTGCTCTGGTGGTGGTATCTCGGCGGTGCGGTGGAAAAACGCCTCGGTAGCGGTAAGCTAATTGTCATTACTCTCATTAGCGCCCTGTTAAGTGGCTATGTGCAGCAAAAATTCAGCGGGCCGTGGTTTGGCGGGCTTTCTGGCGTGGTGTATGCGCTGATGGGCTACGTCTGGCTACGTGGCGAACGCGATCCGCAAAGTGGCATTTACCTGCAACGTGGGTTAATTATCTTTGCGCTGATCTGGATTGTCGCCGGATGGTTTGATTTGTTTGGGATGTCGATGGCGAACGGAGCACACATCGCCGGGTTAGCCGTGGGTTTAGCGATGGCTTTTGTTGATTCGCTCAATGTGCGAAAACGAAAATAATTCCAGGGATTTATAAATGAAACAAACACAACGTCACAACGGTATTATCGAACTGGTTAAACAGCAGGGTTATGTCAGCACCGAAGAGCTGGTAGAACATTTCTCCGTCAGCCCGCAGACTATTCGCCGCGACCTCAACGAGCTGGCAGAGCAAAACCTGATCCTGCGCCATCATGGCGGTGCGGCGCTGCCTTCCAGTTCGGTTAACACGCCGTGGCACGATCGCAAGGCCACCCAGACCGAAGAAAAAGAGCGCATCGCCCGTAAAGTGGCGGAGCAAATCCCCAACGGCTCGACGCTGTTTATCGATATTGGCACCACGCCGGAAGCGGTGGCGCACGCGCTGCTTAATCACAGCAATTTGCGTATTGTCACCAACAATCTCAATGTTGCTAACACGTTGATGGTAAAAGAAGATTTCCGCATTATTCTCGCCGGTGGCGAATTACGCAGCCGCGATGGCGGGATCATTGGCGAAGCGACGCTCGATTTTATCTCCCAGTTCCGCCTTGATTTCGGCATTCTGGGGATAAGCGGCATCGATAGCGACGGCTCGCTGCTGGAGTTCGATTACCACGAAGTTCGCACCAAACGCGCCATTATTGAGAACTCGCGCCACGTTATGCTGGTTGTCGATCACTCGAAATTTGGCCGTAACGCGATGGTCAATATGGGCAGCATCAGCATGGTAGATGCCGTCTACACCGACGCCCCGCCGCCAGTAAGCGTGATGCAGGTGCTGACGGACCACCATATTCAACTGGAGCTGTGCTGATCCTGCACGGCTTCCCACGTCAGACCAAAACGCGCCAGGTATTTGCGTAGCCGATCCGCGTCATTGACGCTGGCTTTGCCCTGGCGCGAAACATCAAAAAGCTGACGTCCGGCAGCAGAAAGCGACTTTGCCTGGCGGCAGATAGCGATAACGTGTTCCAGTTGCAGCCGATCAAAGAGGTCGATATTTTCCGCTTCAGCGCCCAACAGCTGTACAAGCACGGAAGGGCGGCTCTCCTGCCAGTTATAGCGCAGACGGTTTATCTCATCTTCAACCACTTCCAGAGTGATGCGTCCGCTAGTGGCAAAGGTTGCCATCCGCGTGACGCTGGCAGAAAGCTCGCGAAAGTTACCGCGCCATGTTGCCTGGGGAGATGTCGCAAAGGCCAGCCAGGTGCGCCGCGCTTCGGTGTTAAAACGCACGCTGTCGCCGGTGAGTGAGGCGTGGCGCTCCACTTCATAATCCAGGTTCGGTTCAATATCTTCCTGGCGTTGGCGTAGGCCCGGCAGGGTGAAGGTCCACAGATTGATCCGCGCGTACAGATCTTCGCGAAATTTGCCTTCGGCAACCAGCTGGCGCAAATCGCGCACCGTTCCGGCGATAAGCTGAAAATCACTGCTCACCTGGCGATCGCTGCCAAACGGGTAAAAGGTTTTCTCTTCAATGGCTTTCAGCAGCATTGCCTGTTCGTCTGCGCCCAGTTCGCCAATCTCATCAAGAAACAACATCCCGCCATCGGCGCTGCGTAATAATCCTTCACGCGATTCCCGCGCCCCGGTAAACGCGCCTTTCACATGACCAAACAGCGCCGACATGGCGGTATCGCCGCGCAGGGTGGCGCAGTTCACCTCAACAAACGCGCCGCTAAACTGATGCCGCGCCTGTTTTAATTCGAAGATACGTCGTGCCAGAAACGACTTGCCCGCACCGGTTGGGCCGTTAAGCAGGATCGGTGCGCGGGATTTAATCGCCACTTTTTCAATCTGCTCAATCATGCGGTTGAAGTGGGGGTTACGCGTGGCAATGCCGGACTTAAGAAAATCAAGCGTTTGCTGGCGTTCCTCGGCAAAGCGGCTGGCAATGGCGTTATAACGGCTTAAATCGAGATCGATAATTGTCACTGCGCCTGGGCTATCGGGCTGCTCTTTTTTGCGCGGAGGTGAAGATTGTATCAGCCGGGCGGGCAAGTAACGCGCTTCCGCCAGCAGAAACCAGCAAATCTGTGCAACGTGGGTGCCGGTAGTGATATGAATTAAATAGTCTTCTTTATCAGGTTGGAATGCGTAACCACGGGCGAAGTCATGCAGGCAGGCGTAAACCTCTTCGAAATCCCACGGGTTATGCAGTTCAATCTCAACGCCCATTACTTCTGTTTCTGGCGAAATGCTGGTGATATCGCGTTTAAGCGTTTCAAATAGCGAGCGTGAGCGGGCGTCGTGCAACAATTCCAGCCGATCGATCACCAACGATTCTTGCTGGCATAAACAGAGTGTTGGACGCCATTTTGACCAGCGCTGACTGCCGCGCCCGGCATAATCCAGCACCGTTCCGACAAAGCCAAAAGCCACTGTTTTACGCATCTTAGATATCCTTATAAAAGACGATATTTCATTATCGGTAAATTGGCTTTGCGGGAAATCTCCGTTTACGGACGTAAAGATTTTATCTATTTAAAAACAGTGAATTAAAAAATTAAGTTGCTTATTTAATTTTCTGGCACGACGGTTGCAATTATCAGGACATACCAACGAAAAGAGAAAAGCAAAATGAATTACGAATTACTAACCACTGAAAATGCCCCGGTAAAAATGTGGACCAAAGGCGTGCCGGTAGAAGCCGATGCGCGTCAGCAACTTATTAATACGGCGAAGATGCCGTTTATTTTCAAACATATTGCGGTAATGCCTGATGTACACTTGGGTAAAGGTTCCACCATTGGTAGCGTGATCCCGACCAAAGGGGCGATTATTCCGGCGGCGGTGGGCGTGGATATTGGCTGTGGAATGAACGCACTGCGTACCGCGTTAACGGCGGCAGACCTGCCTGAAAACCTGGCGGAGCTGCGTCAGGCAATTGAAACTGCCGTGCCGCACGGGCGTACTACCGGGCGTTGTAAACGTGATAAAGGTGCCTGGGAAAATCCACCTGTTAACGTCGATGCGAAATGGGCTGAACTGGAAGCCGGTTATCAGTGGCTAACGCAAAAATATCCCCGTTTCCTTAACACTAACAACTATAAACATCTGGGAACGCTGGGAACGGGTAACCACTTTATTGAAATCTGCCTTGATGAGTCGGACCAGGTGTGGATTATGCTGCACTCCGGTTCACGCGGAATTGGTAACGCCATCGGGACTTACTTTATCGATCTGGCGCAAAAAGAGATGCAGGACCAGCTTGAAACGTTGCCGTCGCGTGATCTGGCGTACTTTATGGAAGGTACGGAATACTTTGATGATTACCTGAAAGCGGTGGCCTGGGCGCAACTTTTTGCCAGCCTTAACCGCGATGCGATGATGGAAAACGTGGTAACGGCGTTGCAGAGCATTACGCAGAAAACGGTAAGACAGCCACAAACGCTGGCGATGGAAGAGATCAACTGTCACCACAACTATGTGCAAAAAGAACAGCACTTTGGCGAAGAGATCTATGTGACGCGTAAAGGCGCGGTGTCTGCGCGTGCTGGTCAATATGGAATTATTCCCGGTTCGATGGGAGCGAAAAGCTTTATCGTCCGTGGGCTGGGAAATGAAGAGTCGTTCTGTTCGTGCAGCCACGGTGCCGGGCGGGTAATGAGCCGTACTAAAGCGAAAAAACTGTTCAGCGTGGAAGATCAAATTCGTGCCACCGCGCATGTGGAATGCCGTAAAGATGCCGAAGTGATCGACGAAATCCCGATGGCGTATAAAGATATTGATGCGGTGATGGCGGCACAAAGCGATCTGGTGGAAGTTATCTATACCCTGCGTCAGGTGGTGTGCGTAAAAGGATAAATGATGAAAAGGATGATTGCGCTGGATGGCGCACAGGGCGAAGGCGGCGGGCAGATCCTGCGCTCGGCGCTGAGCCTGTCGATGATAACCGGCAAGCCATTTACCATCACCGGCATTCGTGCCGGGCGGGCGAAACCGGGGCTGTTGCGCCAGCATCTGACCGCGGTAAAAGCGGCTGCGGAAATTTGTAGGGCAACGGTGGAAGGCGCGGAGCTGGGGTCGCAGCGTCTGGTCTTCCGGCCAGGTACCGTGCGCGGCGGCGATTACCGCTTTGCTATCGGTAGCGCCGGAAGCTGTACGCTGGTGCTGCAAACGGTGCTGCCTGCGCTGTGGTTTGCCGATGGGCCTTCTCGCGTAGAAGTGAGCGGCGGCACTGATAACCCGTCGGCCCCGCCTGCGGATTTTATGCGCCGGGTGCTGGAGCCGCTGCTGGCGAAAATAGGAATTCATCAGCAAACCACACTATTACGCCACGGTTTTTATCCTGCCGGAGGCGGCGTGGTGGCAACGGAAGTCGCGCCCGTGACATCGTTTAACACCTTGCTACTTGGCGAGCGCGGAAACATTACGCGGATGCGTGGTGAGGTGTTACTGGCTGGCGTGCCGAGGCATGTCGCTGAACGTGAAATCGCTACGCTGGCGGGGAGTTTTTCCCTGCATGAGCAGAATATTCATAACCTGCCGCGCGACCAGGGGCCGGGTAATACCGTCTCGCTTGAAGTCGAAAGTGAAAATATTACCGAACGCTTTTTCGTCGTCGGTGAAAAGCGCGTCAGCGCCGAAGTGGTCGCGGCACAACTGATAAAAGAGGTGAAGCGCTACCTGGCAAGCACGGCGGCGGTGGGGGAATATCTTGCTGACCAGCTAGTGTTGCCAATGGCGCTGGCGGGCGCGGGACAATTTACGGTCGCCCATCCCTCATGCCATCTGCTGACCAATATTGCGGTGGTGGAGCGTTTCTTGCCCGTGCGGTTCAGTCTGATAGAAACAGACGGCGTAACGCGAGTGAGCGTTGAATGATGCAGAGATGTCAGCCGGATCTGGCGCGTTATCCGGCTAAATTCACACTCCATACCCCATCATCTTCAGCAGTTTCTGCGCGTGTTGTACCGCAGCCTGGCGGTGGGCGACGCCGAGTTTTTGGTACAGATTGCGGATATGCGTCTTGATAGTGGTCGCCGCGACTTCCAGCTCGCCCGCAATTTGCTCGTTGCTGTAACCGGAGTAAATCAGCCCCAGCACCTGCCATTCGCGCTGGGTCAGCGGGCTGGTGCGGATTAGTTCTGGCACTTCCGGATGATTTAGCAGACGTTCAACGAAACTCTCATCGAAATGAGCGAATTTATGTCGATGATGTTGATTGATTTCCCGCAGAATACGCTGTGCGCGGTGCTGTTCCAGTTCCGGCAACGTATTGAGTTGAATCAGCTGACGTAACTGCTGCGCCATCGCTTCGCCTTCAATAACAAAATGACTGATAAATCCAGTGCGATTTGCCAGTTTTAATGCATCCAGCAACACACGCTGGGCGTCGCTTTTACGCCCGGCTTGCCAGTACAACTGATTGAGTAAAAGCAGGTTACGGTTGAGGTCGCTCATCAACCGCAGACTGCGGGCGTTTTCGTTCAGTTCTTCGAGGACTATTTCCGCCGGTTCAAACTCTCCCAGCAAGATTTGTGCGCGGGCTATGTTGCGCCATTGACCTTGCAGGAAGTGATTGTTCGCAAACTCTGGTTTCGCAGTATGGCTCAGCCAGTTGGCGGCAGCCGCTTTATCTCCGGTCATTTGCCAGTAAATCACCCGGACTTTGTTGGCGTTAGAGATCCAGTCGCTGTGATATTTGCCATTCCCCAGCAGGTTTTCCAGACGGTTTAGCTGGCTACGGGCGTTATCTAAATCGCCACGGGCCAGCGAGCATTGGATCAACATTGCCAGGCACTGAAGCTGTTGCTGCGGCTGATAAGACGACAAGACTTCAATCCCGCTTCGTGCCGAGGCTTCGGCTTCATCCAGCCGCGCCCAGGCCCATAGCAGCTGTGCACGGATGCGCACCAGAAACTCATGCATCGGCAACTGTTCCAGATGCTGCTCGTTTATCAACTGGAACGCTTTTTCCTGTGTTTCCCATGCAGTTTGCAGGAACCCTTGGGCAAACAGAATTTCACTTTGCTGGATTAAACTCCACAAGGCGTAGTGCCAAACATCGTGCTGACGTGCCATTTGTTCGGTTTGCTGCATTAACGCCAGTGAACGGGTCAATTCACCTTTGCAGTGCAACACTTCGCCAAGCACGGAGGTTGCCACAATGCGGCTGTAGAACCAGCCCGGAGGCAGTTCTTCCAGTGCCAGTTTTGCCAGCCGTTCAGCTTCATCCGGATTGCCGTCGTTAATCGCCACCTGGGCGCGCAAAGCGTTAAATTCTGCGTGCATGGTGCCTTCTCTGATGTCCTTGATCTCATGCTCGGCACGTGCAAGCAGGGTGTTCACTTCGCCATAGCGATGTTGGCTTTGCATCAGCCACGCCTGCAACAACACCAGCTGTGGGTTTTCCAGCAGGCTGTCCCACGGCAGGGCGTTGAGCGACTCTTCCAGCAGTGACAGTTCGCTATGGTTGAACAGACTCCAGGCGTGATTAAGCAGAATATCGCGCAGCATCAGCGCGTCGCCCGCGGCCAGCGCATGATGAATAGCTTCGCTGGGAAAACCTTGCGCCATCCAGCTTTCTGCAGCGGCACGATGAATTTCGGGCAGTTCCGCCGCCAGTTCCCACTGGCAGCGCTGGCGCAGGAAGTTGCCAAACAACGGGTGATAGCAGAACCACTCGCCGGTATCATCCATCCGTTGCAAAAACAGTCCCTGACGCTCAATTTCTTCGAGGCGCATTTGCCCGTTGTCTTCACCTGTCACGCGGGTGATTAGCGTATCGTTCATCGATCGCAAAATGGCACTTTTCAGCAGGAAATGACGTGTTGCCAGATCAACGTTATCTAACACTTCATCGACCAGATAATCAGAAAGATGGCTGGCATTAATGCCCGCCAGGCGACGTGCGGATTTGTGCGCAGAGTGGGTATTCTGTCGGACGGAGAGGGCGATTAATTGTAAAGCCGTTGCCCAACCAGAAACGTCATCGCAAATCCGGCTACTTTCAGCGGCTTCAATGGGCGAAGACAGACGGCAATCAAAAAACTGCTTGGCTTCCTGGTGGGTAAACGCCAGTTGCTGGCTGCCAATTTCCAGCAGTTGGTCACGTACACGCAAATTGGCAATACCCAGTTGCGGAAGATTGCGCGACAAAACTACCAGGGTCAGATTTTCCGGTTGATGACGAATAAAGAAGCGCATTGACTCGTGAATCACTGGGTTAGTGATCAGATGATAATCGTCAATAACCAAGTAGAGCGGCTGGTGCCACTCTGCCAGTTCGATAAACAGTTGGGCAAAAAGTGAGGATAGACTGGCATATTGCCGCTTTTGCGCCATCACTTCACTGGCGGGGCAATGCCCGTTGGTGGCCTGTTGAATTGCGGCAATCAGGTAGCTGGCGAAACGTTCTTGCTGGTTATCGCCGTCATCCAGCGAGTACCAGCCCAAATCGTTTTTGCCTGCCGCCCATTGGGATATGAGTGTGGTCTTTCCGTAGCCCGCAGGACTTGTGATCAGCACCAGCCTGAAGTTGTTCGCGCCGGAAAGTTTAGCCAGCAGGCGCTCACGAACCACGGTATGGTCGAGTCGAACCGGACGACTTAATTTTGACGGAATCAGCATAGTTAATCACTTCACTGTGGAAATTGAGGAAATATTATTTTTTTTGCGCTTCGTAATTAATGGTTATAAGGTCGGCTAGAAATCTGTGCAATGCAAGCGATGACGGTTTTTTATGTGTCTGAATTTGCACTCTGTCACAATTCAAAACCTTTATTAATGTTTCATCTTAAAACTACGCTGATCCAGCGTAGATACTGGATCTTATGGTGTTTTCTCATGGTTCAATAGTGTTATTAAAGCAATGATGCTTCCTTAATTCATGATGAAAGGTCTATCTAAAAAGATGATCTTAATAAATCTATTAAGAATGAGATGAATCACGATTGGTATTTCATTGCTGAAACTATTTCGCTGCTTTACTTAATTTATAGAGTGGCTTTCCGCTTTTTGATAATACGCGACGCCCTTTCTTACTGTTAATCGTCGGTTTTTTTGCGCTCTTTGGCACTGGGCTGATGCTTTTGCAGTTGATTGCACTACCTTTAAGTGTTCGCGATCACATTTTCTTGCTCATCCCCGTCACTCCTCCCCGCCTAATCCCCCGTAGGATGAGGAAGGTCAACATGGAGCCTGGCAAACTAACGATAACGTTGTGTTTAATGTCTAAGAAAACTGGAACTCCTATGTCACAACCCATTTTTAATGAAAAGCAATTTCAGGAAGCCCTGTCACGTCAATGGCAGCGTTATGGCTTAACTTCTGCAGCTGAGATGACCCCTCGTCAGTGGTGGCAGGCCGTGAGTGAAGCGCTGGCGGAAATGTTGCGTGCCCAGCCTTTTGCCAAACCGACGGCGAATCAGCGCCATGTTAACTACATCTCAATGGAGTTTTTGATTGGTCGTCTGACGGGCAACAACCTGTTAAATCTCGGTTGGTATCAGGCTGTTCAGGATTCGCTGAAATCCTATGACATCAACCTGACAGATTTGCTGGAAGAAGAGACTGACCCGGCGCTGGGCAACGGCGGTCTGGGCCGTCTGGCGGCATGTTTCCTCGATTCAATGGCGACCGTCGGACAATCCGCAACAGGCTATGGTCTGAACTATCAATATGGTCTGTTCCGTCAGTCATTTGTTGACGGTCAACAAATGGAAGCGCCAGATGACTGGCATCGCAGTAACTATCCGTGGTTCAGCCATAATGAAGCGCTTGACGTGCAGGTTGGGATTGGTGGCAAGGTCACGAAAGACGGTCGTTGGGAGCCCGCATTTACCATTACCGGCCAGGCGTGGGATTTACCTGTGCTGGGCTACCGAAATGGTGTGGCGCAGCCGCTGCGTTTATGGCAAGCGACACATGCGCATCCGTTTAACCTCACCAAATTCAACGACGGCGATTTCCTGCGTGCTGAACAACAGGGCATTGACGCTGAAAAACTGACTAAAGTGCTCTATCCAAACGACAACCATACTGCCGGAAAAAAACTGCGTCTGATGCAGCAATATTTCCAGTGTGCTTGTTCGGTTGCCGACATTCTGCGTCGTCACCATCTGGCGGGGCGTAAACTGCACGAGCTGGCAGATTACGAAGTCATTCAACTGAACGACACCCACCCGACTATCGCTATTCCGGAGCTGCTTCGTGTGCTAATCGATGAGCACCAGATGAGCTGGGATGACGCATGGGCAATCACCAGCAATACCTTTGCTTATACCAACCATACCCTGATGCCAGAAGCACTTGAGTGCTGGGATGAGAAGCTGGTAAAAGCCCTGCTGCCACGCCATATGCAGGTAATCAACGAAATCAACAACCGCTTTAAGAAGCTGGTGGAAAAAACCTGGCCGGGCGATAAAGCGGTATGGGCGAAGCTGGCGGTGGTGCATGACAAACAAGTTCGCATGGCCAATATGTGCGTGGTAAGCGGCTTTGCGGTAAACGGTGTGGCGGCGTTGCACTCGGATCTGGTGGTGAAAGATCTGTTCCCGGAATATCACCAGCTATGGCCGAACAAATTCCATAACGTCACCAACGGCATTACCCCGCGTCGCTGGATCAAACAGTGCAACCCGGCACTGGCGGCATTGTTGGATAAGTCACTGAAAAAAGAGTGGGCTAACGATCTCGATCAGTTGATCAATCTGGAAAAATTCGCTGATGACGAGAAATTCCGCCAGCAATATCGCGAGATCAAACAGGCGAATAAAGTTCGTCTGGCGGAGTTTGTGAAAGTCCGTACCGGTATTGAAATCAATCCTCAGGCGATTTTCGATATTCAGATCAAACGCCTGCACGAGTACAAACGCCAGCACCTGAATCTGCTGCATATTCTGGCGTTGTACAAAGAAATTCGTGAAAACCCGCAGGCTGACCGCGTACCGCGCGTCTTCCTCTTCGGCGCGAAAGCGGCACCGGGCTACTACCTGGCGAAGAATATTATCTTTGCGATCAACAAAGTGGCTGACGTGATCAACAACGATCCGCAGGTGGGCGACAAGCTGAAGGTTGTATTCCTGCCAGATTATTGTGTATCTGCTGCGGAAATGCTGATCCCGGCGGCGGATATCTCCGAGCAGATCTCCACCGCAGGTAAAGAAGCTTCTGGTACTGGCAATATGAAACTGGCGCTTAACGGTGCGCTCACTGTCGGCACGCTGGATGGTGCAAACGTGGAGATCGCCGAGAAAGTCGGTGAAGAGAATATCTTTATCTTTGGTCATACCGTGGAGCAGGTTAAGGCGCTGAAAGCTAAGGGCTATGATCCGGTGAAATGGCGGAAGAAAGATAAGGTGCTTGATGCGGTATTAAAAGAGCTGGAAAGCGGTAAATATAGCGATGGCGATAAACACGCGTTTGACCAGATGCTGCATAGCCTCGGTAAGCAGGGCGGCGATCCGTATCTGGTGATGGCGGACTTTGCGGCTTATGTCGAAGCGCAAAAACGCGTGGATGTGCTGTACCGCGACCAGGAGGCCTGGACTCGCGCGGCGATCCTCAATACCGCCCGCTGCGGTATGTTTAGCTCGGATCGCTCAATCCGTGATTATCAGGCTCGTATCTGGCAGGCAAAACGCTAAGGAAGCGCGATGGGAAGCAAACGTCTGGACAAAGCCGCGTTGGCGGCGGGGATCAGCCCCAATTACATCAATGCCCACGGAAAACCGCAGTCGATTAGCGCCGAAACCAAACGGCGTTTGCTTGATGCGATGCATCAAAGTGCCGCCACGAAAGTGGCGGTAACACCAGTGCCAAATGTCATGGTGTATACCTCCGGGAAAAAAATGCCAATGGCAGTAGAGGGCAGCGGCGAATTTAGCTGGTTGCTGACCACCGAAGAAGGTACGCAGTACAAAGGCCACGTGAGCGGTGGTAACGCGTTCAATCTACCGACGAAGTTGCCGGAAGGTTATCACACGCTGACGCTTACTCAGGATGAACAGCGTGCTCATTGTCGGGTGATTGTCGCCCCGAAACGCTGCTACGAACCGCAGGCATTGCTCAATAAGCAAAAGCTGTGGGGCGCTTGCGTTCAGCTTTATACGCTGCGATCGGAAAAAAACTGGGGTATTGGGGATTTTGGCGATCTCAAAGCTATGCTGGTGGATGTGGCGAAACGTGGTGGAGCGTTTATCGGCCTGAATCCGATTCATGCGCTCTATCCGGCAAACCCGGAAAGCGCCAGCCCATATAGCCCGTCTTCTCGCCGCTGGCTGAACGTGATTTATATCGACGTCAACGCTGTTGAAGATTTTCAGCTTAGCGAAGAGGCGCAAGCCTGGTGGCACATGCCGACCACGCAGCAGACGCTGCAACAGGCGCGGGATGCCGACTGGGTCGATTACTCCACGGTTACCGCCCTAAAAATGACAGCATTGCGGATGGCGTGGAAAGGTTTCGCGCAACGTGATGATGAGCAGATGACCGCGTTTCGCCAGTTTGTTGCAGAGCAAGGCGATAGCCTGTTTTGGCAGGCAGCCTTTGATGCGCTACATGCCCAGCAAGTGAAAGAAGACGAAATGCGCTGGGGCTGGCCAGCATGGCCTGAGATGTATCAGAACGTGGATTCGCCAGAAGTGCGTCAGTTCTGCGAAGAACATCGCGATGACATCGATTTTTATCTCTGGTTGCAGTGGCTGGCTTACCGCCAGTTTGCCGCCTGCTGGGAGATAAGCCAGGGCTATGAAATGCCGATTGGCTTGTATCGTGATCTGGCGGTTGGTGTAGCAGAAGGTGGGGCAGAAACTTGGTGCGACCGCGAATTGTATTGCCTGAAAGCGTCGGTTGGCGCGCCGCCGGATATCCTCGGCCCGCTGGGGCAGAACTGGGGCTTGCCGCCGATGGACCCGCATATCATCACCGCGCGCGCCTATGAACCGTTTATCGAGCTGCTGCGCGCGAACATGCAAAACTGCGGCGCATTACGAATTGACCATGTGATGTCGATGCTGCGTTTGTGGTGGATACCGTATGGCGAGACGGCGGATCAGGGGGCATATGTTCACTATCCGGTGGATGATCTGCTCTCGATTCTGGCACTCGAAAGTCAGCGTCATCGCTGCATGGTGATTGGGGAAGATCTCGGCACTGTACCAGTAGAGATTGTCGGTAAACTGCGCAGTAGCGGTGTTTACTCCTATAAAGTGCTCTATTTCGAAAGCGACCACGAGAAGACATTCCGCGCGCCGAAAGCGTACCCGGAGCAGTCGATGGCAGTTGCGGCGACACACGACCTGCCAACGCTTCGCGGTTACTGGGAGAGCGGTGATTTAACGCTGGGCAAAACGCTGGGGCTGTATCCGGATGAAGAGGTGCTACGCGGTTTGTATCAGGATCGTGAGCAGGCGAAGCAGGGGCTGCTGGATGCACTGCACAAATATGGCTGCCTGCCTAAACGCACCGGGCATAAGGCGTCGCTGATGGCGATGACGCCGACGCTTAATCGTGGTTTGCAACGCTACATTGCCGACAGCAACAGCGCCCTGTTAGGGCTACAGCCGGAAGACTGGCTGGATATGGCGGAACCGGTAAATATTCCTGGAACCAGTTACCAGTACAAAAACTGGCGACGCAAGCTTTCCGCAACGCTTGAGACGATGTTTGCCGATGATGGGGTGAACAAGTTGATTAAGGATCTGGACAAGCGGCGCAGGGCGGCAGCGAAGAAGAAGTAGAGTACGTTTGATGCCGGATGCGACGCTTGACGCGTCTTATCCGGCCATCAGTATTATCAAATCACCATATTCAGCAGCAGACAGCCAACCAGACCGCACACTGAGATAATGGTTTCCAGCATCGACCAGGATTTGATGGTCTCGCCGATAGTCAGGTTAAAGTACTCTTTGAACAGCCAGAAGCCCGGATCGTTCACGTGCGAGAAAATCACACTACCGGAACCAACCGCAATAACCATCAGCTCTGGGCTAACACCCGTCGTTGCAATCAGCGGCGCAGCGATACCACCCGCAGTGATTGCTGCAACGGTTGCGGAACCCAGCGCGATACGCAGTACGGCAGCAATCGACCAGGCCATCAGCAGCGGAGAAATGTTGGTTTCGTGCATCATGGAAGCAATGTATTTGTCCACGCCGCTGTCTACCAGCACCTGCTTGAACGCACCGCCACCGCCGATGATCAACAGCATCATCGCAATGATTTTGATGGAAGAAACCAGCGTGTCATTAATCTGATCCATTGAACGGCCACGGTTCAGACCAAAGGTGAACATCGCAATCAGCACGGCAATCAGCGTAGCCATTACCGGGTCACCGAGGAACTCCGCCACCGGCAGGAAAGCGTGACCTTTCGGCAGGATCATTTCGGCAATCGCACGCATCGCCATCAGCACAACTGGCACCAGAGAAGTCCAGACGCTGACGCCAAAGCTCGGCATCTCTTCTTCGCTGAAGGTTTTCGCGCTGTACAGACCTTCCGGGATTGGCTTATCGATACCTTTCAGCACGCGAGCGTAAACCGGACCCGCGAGAATCACGGTCGGGATTGCCAGAATGGTACCGTACAGCAGGGTTTTACCCATATCGGCGTTGAAAATGGTAGCAATCGCAGTCGGGCCCGGATGCGGCGGCAGGAAGCCGTGGGTGACAGACAGCGCAGCGGCCATCGGTACACCAACATACAGCAGCGGGATATTTGCCGCCGCGGCGATGGTGAACACCAGCGGCAGCATCAGTACGAAGCCCACTTCATAGAACAGGGCAAAACCAACGGTAAAACCGGTTAGTACCACGGCCCACTGGATATGTTTTTTACCAAATTTGGCAATCAGCGTGGTGGCGATACGTTGTGCACCGCCACAGTCTGCCAGCATTTTGCCCAGCATCGCGCCAAAACCCATGATCAGGGCAAGGCTGCCGAGCGTCCCGCCGACACCGGCTTTGATAGAGCCAATAACTTTATCCAGCGGCATCCCTTGCATTAATCCAACAGCAAGCGCCACCAGGACGAGGGCGATGAAGCCGTTCATTTTGAAGCGGATCATCAGGAGTAATAACAAGATTACACCGATAGCAACAATGACTAATGGCATGATTTACCTGGCCTTTAATTTGTTATGGGTAACGTCAAGTTTCTGACGACAAATCCTGGTTGTCCCAACTGGGAACAGAGATACAACGGCACCACGGCTGATGACTCCTAAAACGAATTAGTGTAGTCAAATGTTATGAGTGTGTTTGGTGCCCATAGGAATGATACGGGTAACATTGCGTGCTTGAGAATCACCAGAGCGGGGTAAATTTAAATTATGAGAGGTTGGTCATATTATCGCGGGGAAACGAAGGGATGGATTTGCCGAGCCAATGCCTGGCAGACGGCCCGAAAAGACGCTTTAGCGTCGCATCGGGCAATCTACAAAAGAGAGGGTAACTTAGTAGTAAGAGTGCTCGCCGCGCTGGTGTTCGGTGAGATCGCGTACACCTTTCAGCTCCGGGAATTCGTTCAGCAGCTGCTTCTCGATCCCTTCTTTCAGCGTCACATCGACCATAGAACAACCGTTACAGCCGCCACCGAATTGCAGAATGGCGTAGCCGTCTTCGGTGATTTCCATCAGCGAAACGCGACCACCGTGACCGGCAAGTTGTGGGTTGATCTGCGATTGCAGCATGTACTCCACACGCTCCATCAGCGGCGCATCGTCAGCCACTTTACGCATTTTGGCGTTTGGTGCTTTCAGCGTCAGCTGAGAACCCAACTGGTCGGTAACAAAATCAATCTCTGCATCTTCCAGGTAAGGTGCGCTTAACTCATCAACATACGCGGTCAGCAGGTCAAATTTCAGGGCGGTATCGGTGGCTTCCACAGCGTCCGGCGGACAATAAGAAACACCACATTCAGCGTTAGGCGTGCCAGGGTTAATCACAAATACGCGGATTTGTGTCCCTTCTTCCTGGTTTGCCAGCAGTTTGGCAAAGTGCGCTTGTGCAGCATCGGAAATACGGATCATAGTAATGGCCTAATAGTTGACTATTTTAGTTGGTTATAATACGCCCATCATCGAGGCTCTACAAGGTTCGACAAAGGCACCAGACCTGGACTGTCGCCGCACCATTGCGTAAAAGCAGCTGCGCAATCTCTGCGACGGTACTTCCGGTGGTAACGACATCATCCACAATCACCATATGGCGACCTTGCACGGGCAATTCAAGGCGAAAAGCATTCTTCAGATTGCGTCTGCGTAGTCGGGCGCTGAGGAAATGCTGGGTCGCAGTGGCTCGTGTACGCGTGACGGCTTCGCTATCCCATTGGCAATTCAACCAGCGTGATAACGGCTGACACAGCAAGTCGCTCTGATTAAACCCCCGATGCCAGTGACGGCGCTGCCATAACGGGACGCTGACGATGCGATCCGGCAGTTGTAATCCGGTAGTCCGACGGGCGTGTAAGACTTCTAATAGTAACAGACGTGACAGGGCGCTGGCGATTTCGCTGCGTAGAGAAAACTTAAGCTGGTGGATGAGCGGACTTAAGGGGGGCGCATAGTCGGCGACCGTGACCAGTCTTTGCCAGGGCGGCGGTTTTTGCAGGCAGCGACCGCAAGGAAGATGTGGGTGTGTGGCAGGTAATCCACATTGTGGGCATAGCGTTTTATCTGTACGGGCGGCACGAGAGCATACCGAACAAATCCCCCAGTGACCTAACGCCAGCGGCATTCGGCATAGCCAGCATAATCCCGGTACTGTTAGCATATGTTCATCCTTGTAAGTAAAAAGAGAACAATAGCCGATGAATAACATCTGGTGGCAGACCAAAGGTCAGGGGAATGTTCATCTTGTGCTGCTGCACGGATGGGGACTGAATGCCGAAGTGTGGCGTTGCATTGACGAGGAACTTAGCTCGCATTTTACGCTGCACCTTGTTGATCTGCCGGGCTTTGGGCGCAGCCAGGGGTTTGGCGCAGTGTCGCTTTCTGAGATGGCTAACGTCGTGTTGCAACAGGCACCGGACAAAGCCATTTGGCTGGGCTGGAGCCTTGGCGGACTGGTGGCAAGCCAGATTGCGTTAACCCATCCCGAGCGCGTTCAGGCGCTGGTCACCGTGGCATCGTCGCCGTGTTTTAGTGCTCGTGACGAGTGGCCGGGGATAAAACCGGACGTGCTGGCAGGTTTCCAACAGCAACTCAGTGAAGATTTCCAGCGCACGGTGGAACGGTTCCTGGCGTTACAAACCATGGGTACCGAAACGGCACGCCAGGATGCGCGGGCGCTGAAGAAAACCGTTCTGGCGTTGCCGATGCCGGAGGTCGATGTGCTTAATGGCGGGCTGGAAATCCTCAAAACGGTCGATTTGCGCTTGCCGCTGCAAAACGTACCCATGCCGTTTTTGCGCTTGTATGGCTATCTCGATGGTCTGGTGCCGCGCAAAGTGGTGCCGATGCTGGATCAACTCTGGCCGCACAGCGAGTCATACATCTTCGCCAAAGCGGCCCATGCGCCATTTATTTCGCATCCGGTCGAGTTTCGTCACGTGCTGGTGGCGTTGAAGCAAAGGGTGTAGGCGGTAAGTCAGGGCTACTGTTGCGGGTCGATTAAATTCACCAGTTTGCCGATAACTTCACTAATCAATGCTTCATCGGCAACGGTATGAAATTTAGCGCCACGGGCAATAAGATCGACAGCTTTTAGCTGGTGACAGAGCACAACGCCATGCAGGCTACCGGTTTGCGTATCATGGGGGAGGACGCTCACTGTCACCCCTGTGGAACGCGCTGCATTTGCGCCTGTTGAAATTGGACAGCACATAGCAACTTTTAAAACATTGTTGAGTTCTTTGTCCGTTACCACAATGCAATAATGTGGTCCGCGAAGTTCATGTCCGGCAACCGGATCAGGGTTAAAATACCATATCTCTCCACGATGTGGCGTCCTTGCCTTTACCATGCTTCATTACCTTTTTTTCCTTCAGCCCATCCTTCTGTGGACTGATTTAACTCCGTAATTTCGTTTTCATCGATCTGGCTCAACAACTGCGCGACGGTAAGACGCCCACGCGGTTTGTGCTCTGTGGGGCGCAAATTAACACTATCGCCTTTCTTCTCCACGGTAAGTTCCGTCCCTGGTGACCATCCAAGATCGGTAGCAAGATCTCGTGGGATAGTAACGATCATGGCTCCTCCTTGTTGCCGTAATTTCACTGTCTGCATATTAGTTCCTTAAGTGCTACTTTGTGTTACATACAAGATAGCACAAAGTAGCACTTAAGCAGGGGATAGTGTCTACTGACTCGCCGCAGCCAACTCTTCTTCTGACACTCCGGTAAAGCGCATGATGTCTGCAAGAGGGACTCCCGACTCAAGCATTATTTTGGCTATATGTAGGGCTTTGGATTGTTCTCCCTCCTGCCGCAATCTTTCCGCAATAGTCATCAAACTCTCCTTGTGTTTCGGTGAACGTTCGGCCACACCGTCGATAAAATTGTTAAAACGTACCGCATCGCCAGTTTGCAGTATGTAATTAAACAGCCCTTTGATTTGTCTGTCATTAGCGTATCCACTACTTAATAAGCAGGCCATTTGCTCTACCAGCCCCAACAGATCGCGCTGGCGTATATGTTTTTGAATTAACTCCAAAAGCGCCATACGTCGGTGCTGCATGATTTCATCATCAGGCATGACGGTGACATCAATCAGCGGAAATGCAGAGGCATAGAGCTGCCTTGCCAGTTTGGGATCGGCGAAACAATCCAGCCAACACAGCGAATAGGGATAGGGGCTTTCAATACCATGGTAAAACAACAACGGCACCACCATCGGCAACGTTTTGTATCCGGCATCAAGGTGGTTTTGCATTGCGGCAATGGCGTAACGCATCATGCGAAATGCGATCAGTTTGTTTGAGGTGCTTTGATGTTCAATCAGGCAATAGATGTATTCTGGTCCTTGCTCGGTTTTCACCGACCACAGCATGTCGGAGTAGCTTTCACGCAGATCGTCATCAATAAAACTGCTCGACTCCAGCTTGAGGGTTCTCATATCACAGAGCGCGTGAATGGGGGCCGGTAAATGGAACGCAAGAAAATCGCGTGCCGTGTCCGGTTGGCGTAAAAAGAGTTTGAACAGTGCATCGTGTGGGGTGGAACTCTGCTTTTTGCTCATGGCGTTCCTTCACCTGTTGTTTGAATGCCGCGACTCTACGCGCCACTCCACACCTGTGCATTAGCCAGTTTTCATCCCTGCGAGACGCTTTCAGAGGAACTTACGCTGTGCTGCAAGAATTGCATTTTTATGGAAAGCCGCACGCAAAAAAAGCCCGGTAGCAAACGCATACCGGGCTTTTCAAAACAGGCGATGGAGTATGGTTAACGCAGCGCCCACCACTCGCGCAGACAGGCTTTTCCTTCCGGGCAGCTTTTACAACTGCCGGAGAGGCAGCCGTCAGGTTCTTCCTGAATCCGCACTGCTTTGCCCATACTTTCCAGTTGTTGCAGCATGGCGTTAATCATTGGCTGTGGAGTGTTCAATGTTTGGCTTATCTGGGCCGCTTCCATACGGCCCCGTAACGCCAGCAAATCACGCACCTGAATGAGCGAAGCCATTGCTGTATCCTTAGTGGCAATCGCCAGTGGTGCTGGCTGCACAGCAACTGCTTACCGATTTGCGCGTTGCCAGCAGTTCGATATCCACCCGGCTACGCGCGCGGCGCAGCAAACCGATAACCACGATGTTAAACAGGATAACCGCCAGAATGCACACCAGGCTGTAGGTTGGATGCTGGCTGTAGCTGGCAACCTGATAGAACAATGTTGCCAGCGAGTAAGCGATATTCAGCCCCCACAGGATGGAGAAGCCC
The DNA here is from genome assembly GCF_004212315.1 of Escherichia sp. E10V5. NCBI lineage: Bacteria > Pseudomonadati > Pseudomonadota > Gammaproteobacteria > Enterobacterales > Enterobacteriaceae > Escherichia > Escherichia sp. E10V5. The sequence continues at coordinate 67,339 of NZ_RHJM01000031.1, read as the reverse complement.
ATCCAGCCACGGCTTGATTCACGGGCGATGGCTCCCATCACCGAGATGCACGGTACATACAGCAAGACGAAAATCAGGTAGCTGTAAGCGGCAGCTGCGCTACCGAATTTCTGATCCATCACGCCCATCGCCCCGGTACCCATTTCGCCGTCGCCTTTGCTTGCTTCAATGGGGTTCATCAGTACGCTAAGACTGAAGGTGTCTTTCAGGCTCTGCCAGGTTTCATCTACCGCGCTGAACAGCTCTTCACCGAGGTTAAATTCTGCTGGATTGAACTCTTCGTCCTGAATATTTTCTGCGGTGTAGAGAGTGTTGAGCGTACCCACCACCACTTCTTTCGCCATGGCACCTGTAAACAGGCCAACCGTTGCCTGCCAGTTATCTTCATGTACGCCAATCGGTTTGAAGACCGGGGTGATCACACGGCTAACGGAAGCCAGTGCCGAGTCGTTGATGTTATCGACGATTTTCCCGCTCAACGAGAAGCTGTTGAAGGCGCTCAGGAAAATGCTGACGATGATGATCACTTTACCTGCGCGCATCACGAAGCCTTTCAGACGCTGCCAGGTCTGGATAATCAGACTCTTAACGTGTGGTACGTGGTAGACCGGCAGCTCCATGACAAACGGCGTCGCTTCACCGCGCATGATGGTGTACTTGAGCATCAGGCCAGTCAGCACCGCCATCACGATACCCAGCATATACAGCGAGAAGACCGCCAGCGCGCCGTTCTGCCCGAAGAAGGCAGCCGCAAATACTGCGAAGATAGCCAGACGCGCGCCGCAGGACATAAACGGTGCCATCATAATGGTCATCAGGCGTTCACGCGGCGCATCAAGAGTTCGCGCACCCATCACAGACGGCACGTTACAACCGAAGCCGACGATCAGCGGCACAAAGGATTTCCCCGGCAAGCCCAACGCCTGCATCAGACGGTCCATCACAAACGCCGCACGCGCCATATAACCGGAGTCCTCGAGGAAGGAGAGGAACAGATACATCATGCCGATCTGCGGCACCAGTGGCAGCACGGTGTTAATACCGCCGCCCAGGCCCTGGGCGAGGAAGATAGTCAGCCAGTCCGGGAAGTGGAGCGTGTAGCCAATCCACTGAATACCATGCACAAATAGCGCCACGGAGCCGACGTCAAACAGCGGCTGTAACGCCCCGCCGATGTTGATAGCCAGCAGGAACATCAGGTACATCACAAAGAGGAAAATCGGCAGCCCGAGGAAACGGTTGAGCACGATTTTATCCACTGCCGTGGTGAAGCGACTGGGTTCTGCCGTCAGCGTGTTGCTTACCACATCGCAGATAGCAGCAATACACTGGTAACGCGCATCGGCAATATGCAGCGCCGGATCGTCCATCTCATTACGCAGACGGGCGAGGGCGGCATCCAGATGCTGCGACGCTTCACCGGCGTAGGCGCGGCTGTAGATATCGCCTTCCAGCATTTGCAGACCCAGCCAGCGACGCTGTTTGAGCGGAATGTCGGACGGCATCACTTTTGCCAGTGAATCTGCTTCGTTGAGCAGCGGCTGTGCGTAATGCACCAGTTCTACATTGTCGTTGGCTTTGTAGCGGTCAATCGCCAGTTTCAGAGCTTCGATACCGCGACCACGCGTGGAAACCAGCGGGATCACCGGGCAGCCAAGACGCGCCGACAGCGCATCAATTTCAATGCGAATATTTTGCTTCTCGGCAATGTCGAGCATGTTCAGCGCCACGATGCAGGGAATACCGAGTTCCAGCAGCTGCAGCGTCAGGTAAAGGTTACGCTCAAGGTTAGACGCATCCACCACGTTAATCAGCAGATCGGCGTCGCCACTCAAAATGTAGTGGCAGGCGATTTGCTCGTCCAACGACGTCTGCGATGAAATAGTAGTCAGAGAATAAGTACCGGGCAGGTCCACCAGCGTGACCTGATGATCGGTGGTGGAAAACTGACCCTCTTTACGTTCGACGGTAACGCCAGCCCAGTTTCCTACACGCTGACGTGCTCCGGTGAGCTGGTTAAATAAGGTTGTCTTGCCAGAATTTGGATTACCAATTAAGCCAATGGTTAATTTTTTCATTGTTGTTATCACCGTATTAACAGGAAACCGCTTCCACTTCTAATAAGGCCAGATCTTTTTTGCGTAATACCAGGCTTACACGACGGGTTTCGATATGAATGGGATCGCCGAGTGGAGCGACGCGCACCACATTAAAAGAGGAGCCAGGTAACATGCCAAGAGAAAGCAGCTTCTGACGATATGCCGGGCTGATTTCACGGGAAAAGCCAGTGATTTTCCACGCAGTATCTGGAGTGTATTGCATAGGTGCCTACTTGTTTCTCATTAACTGGATAACTACCTCATGGGGCGTTTGACAGCGACATGGGACCAGATGATTTGCCAACGAAGGAGAGATTAAATAATCAACAGTACAATGATAATGAGAATGGTTTCTATCAGCAATACTTAAAATGTGTGCGAATGTTGGTTTAGATAATAATCTGCGTGAATGTTGATGTGGCTCAAGGTTATATCGGAGCAAAAATATAATTCGGAGGACGAATTATTATGGCTGCTTAATGTTTTATTAAGGTTTCAATTGTTAATGTTGTGATAAATATTAACGAAATATAGTGTGAGTTTCGTTGCGGAATAAAAATGCCGGAGATATTCTCCGGCATTTTTATGTCAGGCAAGGCGTTCGTTGCCAGATGTGGCGTGAACGCCTTATCTGGCCTACGATTTCGTGCAAATTCGAACCGTAGGCCAGTCGGAGCGTTTAACGTTTTTTGCCCATTGCTGCCGCCAGCGCATCCATCATCGCGCTATTACCGGCAGGCTGCGCTTCACGCCCACGCGGTTTGGCTGCCGGGCGGTTGTTTTGCGGGCGATCGTTACCGCCGCCGCGACGAGCGTTGGTTTCGCCAGGCTGCTCGTCCAGACGCATGGTCAGGGCGATACGTTTACGCTGAAGATCCACTTCCAGCACTTTCACCTTCACAATGTCGCCTGCTTTCACCACGGTATGCGGATCTTCCACAAACTTGTTCGACAAAGAAGAGATGTGAACCAGGCCGTCCTGATGTACGCCGATATCAATAAAAGCACCAAAATTGGTGACGTTGGTGACAGCACCTTCGAGGATCATACCCGGTTGCAGGTCGTTCATCGTTTCGACGCCATCAGCAAACTGAGCGGTTTTAAATTCCGGACGCGGATCGCGACCCGGTTTTTCCAGCTCTTTGATGATGTCGGTTACTGTCGGCACACCGAATTTCTCATCGGTGAAATCAGACGCTTTCAGATTACGCAGTTCACTGCTGTTACCCATCAGATCTTTCAGCGCCTGCTGTGTTGCTGCCAGAATGCGTTCCACCACCGGATAGGCTTCCGGGTGAACGGTAGACGCGTCCAGCGGGTTATCGCCGTGGTTAATGCGCAAGAAGCCCGCGCACTGTTCGAAGGCTTTCGGCCCCAGACGGCTCACTTTTAACAGTTGCTGACGGTTCTGGAACTGACCATTTTCATCGCGCCAGGCCACGATGTTTTGCGCCATCATGCGCGTCAGGCCCGCCACGCGAGTTAACAGCGGAACAGAAGCAGTATTCAGATCAACGCCAACGGCGTTTACGCAGTCTTCTACTACTGCATCCAGCTTGCGGGCCAGCTGCGTCTGGCTGACGTCATGCTGATACTGACCAACGCCGATAGATTTCGGATCGATTTTCACCAGCTCCGCCAGCGGATCCTGCAAACGGCGGGCGATAGATACTGCGCCACGCAGAGAAACGTCGAGATCCGGGAACTCCTGCGCTGCCAGCTCGGAAGCCGAGTAAACCGACGCGCCAGCTTCGCTGACGATCACTTTCTGCGCGGTAACCTTCGGGAACTGCTTCTGGACATCAAGATAGAAACGCTCGGTTTCGCGGGAAGCCGTACCGTTACCGATCGCTACCAGTTCAACATTATGTTTTTCACACAGGGCGGCAACGGTCATCGCCGCCTTTGCGGCCTGTCCGGTGTGCGGATAAATGGTATCGGTTGCTACCAGTTTGCCCGTTGCGTCGACCACCGCTACTTTTACCCCGGTACGCAGACCCGGATCGAGGCCCATCGTCGCACGCAGTCCGGCAGGGGCCGCCATCAGCAGATCGTGCAGGTTACGGGCAAAGACATTAATCGCTTCATCTTCCGCACGTTCGCGCACGGTTCCCATCAGTTCTGTTTCCAGGTGCATCAGCACCTTGATGCGCCACGTCCAGCTCACCACGCCTTTGCGCCAGCTATCCGCCGGGGCATTGTTCAGGCGCAGGCCGAGATGATCCATGATGATTTGCTCGCAATAGCTCTCTTTTGGCGGCTCATCGAACTGCGGATCGGCATTCAGCGAAAGCTGGAGTATGCCTTCGTTACGACCACGGAACATCGCCAGCGCGCGGTGAGAAGGCACCGTTGACAGCGGTTCGTGATGATCGAAATAGTCGCGGAATTTCGCGCCTTCCTCTTCTTTACCGTTCACTACGGTCGACACCAGATGCGCGTTCTTCCACAGATAATCACGCACTTTCGCCAGCAGCGCGGCATCTTCGGCAAAGCGTTCCATCAGGATATAACGCGCGCCGTCCAACGCGGCTTTGGTATCTGCCACGCCTTTATCGGCATCAACATATTGTGCAGCGGCGACTTCTGGCGTGTGTGATGGATCGCTCCACAGTAGGTCAGCCAACGGCTCAAGCCCTGCTTCAATGGCGATTTGCCCGCGGGTACGACGTTTCGGTTTGTAGGGCAGGTAAAGGTCTTCGAGTTCGGTTTTGCTCAAGGTAGCGTTGATGGCATTCGCCAGCTCGTCGGTGAGTTTACCTTGCTCAGAAATGGACTTGAGAATAGCCTGACGTCTCTCTTCCAGCTCGCGCAGATAGCTCAGACGCGTTTCCAGATTACGCAGCTGCGTGTCATCCAGACCGCCGGTGATTTCCTTACGATAACGTGCGATAAACGGCACGGTATTCCCTTCGTCAAGCAGGCGAACGGCAGCGTCAACCTGTTCCGGGCGCGCCTGGATTTCACCCGCAATAATGCGGCAGAACGAATCATTCATCATGGTTTGAGTTCATCTTTTCGGATCAAAAATCAGGGGATAGTTATACGGACTGGCTGGCAAAAATGCCAGCCATCGGCAGGAGGTTAAGACTCTTCCTTACGGTTTCACGTACTCGATAGCATTAACATACCAGCTCGCTTCCCCGGCAGGGGTATTCACCACCGCCAGATCGCCCACCTCTTTTTTCAGCAATGCGCGGGCCATCGGGGAATCGATAGAGATGTAATCTTTACGGCCAAAGATTTCATCGTAGCCGACGATACGGAAACGGTGAGTCACGCCATCATCGTTTTCAATCTCTACCCACGCGCCAAAGAAAACTTTGCCTTCCTGCTGGGGCGAGTAATCGACGATTTTGAGATTTTCCATGCATTTAGTGAGATAGCGCACACGACGGTCGATTTCACGCAGGCGCTTTTTATTATACTGATAGTCAGCGTTTTCGCTGCGGTCGCCCAGACTTGCGGCCCAGGTCACCTTCTTTGTGACTTCCGGGCGCTCTTCACGCCAGAGATAATTTAGCTCTTGTTTGAGTTTTTCATACCCTTCCCGGGTAACCAGGGGCGTTTTCATCTCGTTGATTCCCTTTGTCTGTTTGATAATGCGCACATTGGGTATAACGTGATCATATCAACAGAATCAATAATGTTTCGCTGAATAAATTGTATACTTAAGCCGCTGTTTAATATGCTTTGTAACAATTTAGGCTGAAATTCATACCAGATTTAGCTGGTGACGAACGTGAGCTTTTTTAAGAATACACGCTTACAAATTGTTGCGAACCTTTGGGAGTACAAACAATGCAAGAGAACTACAAGATTCTGGTGGTCGATGACGACATGCGCTTGCGTGCGCTGCTGGAGCGTTATCTCACCGAACAAGGCTTCCAGGTTCGAAGCGTCGCTAATGCAGAACAGATGGATCGCCTGCTGACTCGTGAATCTTTCCATCTTATGGTACTGGATTTGATGTTACCTGGTGAAGATGGTTTGTCGATTTGCCGACGTCTTCGTAGCCAGAGTAACCCGATGCCGATCATTATGGTAACGGCGAAAGGGGAAGAAGTTGACCGTATCGTTGGCCTGGAAATTGGTGCTGACGATTACATTCCAAAACCATTTAACCCGCGTGAATTGCTGGCCCGCATCCGTGCGGTGCTGCGTCGTCAGGCGAATGAACTGCCGGGTGCGCCGTCACAGGAAGAAGCTGTGATTGCTTTCGGTAAGTTCAAACTTAACTTGGGTACGCGTGAAATGTTCCGCGAAGATGAACCGATGCCGCTGACCAGCGGTGAATTTGCGGTTCTGAAGGCGCTGGTCAGCCACCCGCGTGAGCCGCTCTCCCGCGATAAGCTGATGAACCTTGCCCGTGGCCGTGAATATTCCGCAATGGAACGTTCCATCGACGTGCAGATCTCTCGTCTGCGCCGCATGGTGGAAGAAGATCCGGCGCATCCGCGTTACATTCAGACCGTTTGGGGTCTGGGCTACGTTTTCGTGCCGGACGGTTCTAAAGCATGAGGCGATTGCGCTTCTCGCCACGAAGTTCATTTGCCCGCACGTTATTGCTCATCGTCACCTTGCTGTTCGTCAGCCTGGTGACGACTTATCTGGTGGTGCTGAACTTCGCGATTTTGCCGAGCCTCCAGCAGTTTAATAAAGTCCTCGCGTACGAAGTGCGTATGTTGATGACCGACAAACTGCAACTGGAGGACGGCACGCAGCTGGTTGTGCCTCCCGCTTTCCGTCGGGAGATCTACCGTGAGCTGGGGATCTCTCTCTATTCCAACGAAGCTGCCGAAGAGGCCGGGCTGCGTTGGGCGCAACACTATGAATTCTTAAGCCACCAGATGGCGCAGCAGCTGGGCGGTCCGACGGAAGTTCGCGTCGAGGTTAACAAAAGCTCGCCTGTCGTCTGGCTGAAAACCTGGCTGTCGCCCAATATCTGGGTACGTGTGCCGCTGACCGAAATTCATCAGGGCGATTTTTCTCCGCTGTTCCGCTATACGCTGGCGATTATGCTGTTGGCGATAGGTGGGGCATGGCTGTTTATTCGTATCCAGAATCGACCCCTTGTTGATCTCGAACACGCTGCTTTGCAGGTGGGTAAGGGGATTATTCCGCCGCCACTGCGTGAATATGGCGCTTCGGAGGTGCGTTCGGTTACCCGAGCCTTCAACCATATGGCGGCTGGTGTTAAGCAACTGGCGGATGACCGCACGCTGCTAATGGCAGGGGTAAGTCATGACCTGCGCACGCCACTCACGCGTATTCGCCTGGCGACCGAGATGATGAGCGAGCAGGATGGCTACCTGGCGGAATCGATCAACAAAGATATCGAAGAGTGCAACGCCATCATTGAGCAGTTTATCGACTACCTGCGCACCGGGCAGGAGATGCCAATGGAACTGGCGGATCTTAATGCGGTGCTTGGTGAGGTGATTGCCGCGGAAAGTGGCTATGAGCGTGAAATTGATACCGCGCTTTATCCTGACTGCATAGAAGTGAAAATGCATCCGCTGTCAATCAAACGTGCGGTGGCGAATATGGTGGTGAACGCTGCCCGTTACGGCAATGGCTGGATTAAAGTCAGCAGCGGAACGGAGCCAAATCGCGCCTGGTTCCAGGTGGAAGACGACGGTCCGGGTATCGAGCCTGAACAGCGTAAGCATCTGTTCCAGCCTTTTGTCCGCGGCGACAGTGCGCGCACCATTAGCGGCACGGGACTAGGCTTGGCGATTGTGCAGCGTATCGTGGATAACCATAACGGGATGCTGGAGCTTGGCACCAGCGAGCGGGGCGGGCTTTCCATTCGCGCCTGGCTGCCATTACCGGTAACGCGGGCGCAGGGCACGACAAAAGAAGGGTAAATAAACGGGAGGCGAAAGTACCTCCCGTTTTTAGATTGTTTTCAATTGATTGATAATGAAAGGATTTGCTTGCAAAAGCAGGAGCAATTTTCGAGGTGCTCCGGTAGGTTGACGGCGTTTGGTTTCCCAGCTTTTTACCAGGTCATAACTTACCCCTACGGCGACAGCAAAATCTTGCTGGCGTAAGCCAGTTGCTTCACGGATCGCTTTTACATCGATTTCGCTAAAAGTATGGACGTGCTCTGGTTCAGGCGTTTTTTCACCCTTTTCGATGCGTACCATTTCTTCTGCGCTGGCAAGAAGATCAGCAAATAATTCATCTTTCATCTGTTTTCAATGTCTCCGTTGGCATTTCGGCCATGGTGGAATTTGTGGAGCTTCAACATTAAAGCAGCTTCTCGGACAATAGTTTCAATGCCTTTCTTTGTTCTTCTGTTAAATCATCCTGTTCATTTTTAGGATAAATCAACGCCAGATAAATTCGGCCATTGCGTGTCACGTTGTAATAAATTATCCGAATGCCACCCCGTTTCCCCATTCCAGAACGGTTCCAGCGAATTTTTCTGAAACTGCCTGTGCCCGCGATAATGTCACCGGCAGATGGATCTTGAATGAGTAGTTCCTGAAAAGCCCGGAACTCATCATCAGGCAACAATAACTGGCGGCGTTTGCTAAATCCTTGTAGTTCAATAAACGTGAACATAATGCATCCTGCGGTCTATTGATAATTATAAGTGTACCATGTACATATTGGTAGCTAATTAGATATAAAAAAACCCCTTATCCGTTTGGATAAGGGGCCAGTGAGATATCTGCTGATTACAGCTTCGGACCAGCCGCTACCAGCGCGGCACCCGCTGGGGTGTCGGTGTATTTATCGAAGTTGTCGATAAACAGTTTCGCCAGAGTTTCAGCTTTTTCCTGCCACTGTTCCGGGGAAGCGTAGGTGTTACGCGGATCGAGGATCTTCGTGTCTACGCCCGGCAGTTCGGTCGGGATCGCCAGGTTAAACATCGGCAGAGTGAAGGTTTCTGCGTTATCCAGCGAACCGTTGAGGATGGCGTCGATAATGGCGCGGGTATCTTTAATGGAGATACGTTTGCCAGTGCCGTTCCAGCCAGTGTTAACCAGATATGCCTGCGCGCCCGCTGCCTGCATACGTTTTACCAGCACTTCTGCGTACTGAGTTGGGTGCAGCGACAGGAATGCCGCGCCGAAGCAGGCAGAGAAGGTTGGTGTCGGTTCGGTGATGCCACGCTCTGTACCAGCCAGTTTGGCGGTGAAGCCTGAGAGGAAGTGGTACTGAGTTTGATCGGCAGTCAGGCGAGAAACCGGCGGCAGTACGCCAAAAGCATCTGCGGTCAGGAAGATAACTTTAGTCGCGTGGCCCGCTTTGGAAACTGGCTTAACGATGTTATCGATGTGATAGATCGGATAAGAAACGCGGGTGTTCTCGGTTTTTGAACCATCATCAAAGTCGATGGTGCCATCTTCACGTACAGTGACGTTTTCCAGCAGTGCATCGCGACGGATAGCGCCATAGATTTCTGGCTCTGCTTCTTTCGACAGTTTAATGGTTTTCGCGTAGCAGCCGCCTTCGAAGTTAAACACACCGTCATCGTCCCAGCCGTGCTCGTCATCGCCAATCAGGCGACGTTTCGGGTCGGTGGAAAGGGTGGTTTTACCGGTGCCGGAAAGGCCGAAGAACACCGCAACATCGCCTTTCTCGCCAACGTTGGCGGAGCAGTGCATAGAAGCGATACCTTTCAGCGGCAGCAGGTAGTTCATCATTGAGAACATCCCTTTCTTCATTTCGCCGCCGTACCAGGTGCCACCAATCAGCTGCATGCGCTCGGTGAGGTTAAACGCCACGAAGTTTTCAGAGTTCAGACCCTGTTCTTTCCACTGCGGGTTGGTGCACTTCGCGCCGTTCATGACGATAAAGTCAGGTTTGAAACCTTCCAGCTCTTCATCACTCGGGCGAATAAACATGTTCTTGACGAAATGCGCTTGCCAGGCCACTTCGGTGATGAAACGTACGGAAAGGCGAGTATCCGGGTTAGCGCCACAGAAAGCATCAACCACGAACAGGCGTTTGCCGGAAAGCTGTTTGGTCACCAGGCCTTTCAGATGTTGCCAGGTTTCCGGAGAGAGAGGTTTGTTGTCGTTCTTACCTTTGCCTTTGTCTGCCCACCAGAATGTATCGCGAGTCGTATCGTCACGGACGATATACTTATCTTTTGGTGAACGCCCGGTGAAGATCCCGGTATCCACGGCAACGGCACCCAGATTAGTTAACACCCCGCGCTCATAACCTGTCAGGCTCGGATCGAGCTCTTCCTGATACAGCAGGTCGTAGCTTGGGTTGTAAACGATATCATGTACGTCACTGATACCATAAGCCTCGAGTTCTTGCGGGGTCAAACCATTGTTAACGCGCATTTCACTGCTCCTTAGCCAATATGTATTGCCTGAATAGTAAAGTCTTTTTGGGGGTGTTAACCGCGACAAGGCTCATAGATTTACGCATCTGGAGAAATTCATATTTGACAAAAAACTCCGTGATTCCTGTCACGAAACGGTTGCTATTATCGCAGAAATAGCATTCCAGGTGTGGAAAATGTTCCTAAAAGGTTAAATGTTAGTTTAATTGGCCATTATAATGTGAGTTAAATCTCATTCTTGATTGAAATTTATGTAAAATCAATCAGTAAAGTATCGATTCACCACCGCAAATTTTTTTGTAAATTTTTCTTAAAATAAATATTAGTACTGCCTGAATGCAATAATTAACCTTCCTTTTGATTCCGGATCACGAACATGGATAACGTTGAAATTTCACCTGCAACACGGTGGGGAATGGTCGCCACTGGATTAATCCAGGGGCTGGTTTGCTATTTTCTGATAACCTGGCTGGCTGTGGACAATAACAACTGGCTTGTTTACGGCATTCCTGCGACCGTGGCGCTTTCATCCGTTTTGTTATTCACCGTGGAATCCTTCAAACAGAAGCGTTTGTGGGGGTGGCTGGCGCTGGTATTTATTGCCACCCTGGCGATGAGCGGCTGGCTGAAGTGGCAAATTGATGGCATGAGTCCCTGGCGAGCGGACCAGGAACTCTGGGAATTTGGTTGTTATCTGCTGTTAATGGCGATGTTGTTATTGCCTTGGGTACAACTGAATTTGCACGACAGAAAAGAGCGAACGAACTATAGCTTTTTTTACCAGTCAGCGTGGCATAACGCTCTAATATTGATGGTGATTTTGATCACTAATGGTCTGACATGGCTGGTACTTTTACTGTGGAGTGAGTTATTTAAACTTGTTGGCATCACGTTTTTCAGTACCCTCTTTTTTTCAACCGACTGGTTTATGTATCTTACGCTGGGCCTGGTTACCGCGCTGGCAGTCATTCTTGCGCGGACTCAATCGCGGTTAATCGCCTCTATTCAAAAGCTCTTCACGTTAATCGCCACAGGTTTGCTACCACTGGTTTCACTGCTGACGCTGCTGTTTATTATCACTTTGCCCTTTGCTGGTTTGAATACGATTTCCAGCCACATCTCCGCCGCTGGGCTGCTTTTAACTCTGGCCTTTTTGCAGTTGCTCTTAATGGCCATTGTCCGCGATCCGCAAAAAGCAACGCTTCCCTGGACTGGCCCGTTGCGTTGCCTGATAAAAACGTCTCTGCTGGTGGCGCCGCTCTATGTGCTGATCGCCGCCTGGGCTATATGGATGCGGGTCGCTCAATACGGCTGGACTGCCGAACGCTTGCACGGCGCACTGGCAGTGGTGGTGTTACTGGTCTGGTCGCTGGGGTATTTCGTCAGTATTGCCTGGCGTAAAGGGCAAAATCCCCTTGTTCTTCAGGGCAAAGTGAACCTTACGGTTTCGTTATTGGTGCTGGTGATACTGGTGCTTCTTAATTCACCGGTGCTGGACAGTATGCGCATTAGCGTGAACAGCCATATGGCGCGTTATCAGAGTGGCAAGAACACGCCAGACCAGGTAAGTATCTATATGCTCGAACATAGCGGTCGCTATGGACGTGCAGCGCTTGAGTCGCTGAAAAGCGATGTCGAGTATATGAAAGACCCGAAACGCAGGCGGGGTCTGCTGATGGCGTTTGATGGAGTGCAACGTCTTCAGCAGCAGATATCGGAAAAAGCATTAGCTGATAATGTATTTATTGCCCCAGGTTCTGGCAAACCTGATACGACATTCTGGTCGGTAGTGATGAAAAATCGCTATAACGCAATGATATGTATCGAAAAAGATGCCTGCGTGCTGGTAGAGCAAGATCTGAATAGTGATGGTAGGGCTGAGCGGATCCTGTTTGCCTTTAATGATGAAAGAGTCATTGTCTATGGTATTGATCCTGCCGGGAAAGAATGGAAAGAGATTACGATGAGTTCACTTCCGCGTGTAATAACGAAAGAGAAATTACTCACAGCGGCGAAGGATGGAAAACTAGGGACAAAGCCTAAAGTGTGGCGCGATCTTACGGTGGATGGTGAAACGCTGGATTTGAATCTGAATGAGTGACAGCGCGGTTGGATGCGGCGCCTTATCTTACCTGCGATAAATTGCATTTAATCCGTAGGCCAGATAAGCGCAGCGCATCAGGCAATTTAGTCATGATGTCCGGCAGAGTCATCTCTGCCGGACATGGGATTAATGAACCTGCGGATCTGCCGGAGACGCATTGTTGCGGATCTCGGCAATATCCATTGCATTGAACAGATAGTGGTTACCACAGTAATCACAATGCATGTCAATTTCGCCTTCTTCCGCGAGGATGCTATCAACTTCTTCATCCGGCAGCGTTTTCAGCGCGCCTGCGCAACGTTCACGCGAGCAGGTGCATTTGAATTCAACATCCTGCGGATCGTAAACCGTCACCTCTTCTTCGTGGTATAAGCGCCACAAAACTTCGTTTGCCGGTAACGTCAGCAGCTCTTCAGTTTTGATGGTTTCGGTCAGCGTCGCCAGGTGGTCGAAGTCGTCTTGCTGGGCATTTTGCGCAGGCATTACCTGCAACAACATACCGCCCGCAGCCGGTTTGCCATCTACGTCGCCGGTGCGAATAAACAGGCGCGTCGGCAGCTGTTCAGAACGCATAAAGTAATCTTCCAGGCAAGCCGCCAGGGTATCACCTTCCAGACCAACCACGCCCTGATAGCGTTCGCCTTCGCTCGGGGTAATGGTGATCACCACGTAACCATTGCCGACCAGCGTTTTCAGGTCGGCATTTTCTGGAATTTCGCCCTGCACGCGCGCCACACCACGCATCTGCTGTTTGTTGTTACCGTTAATAACCGCCAGATTCATCGGACCGTCGCCTTGCAGCTGTACGGTGATATCACCATCAAACTTCAGCGTAGCGGTCAACAGGCTGGTCGCGACCAGCAGTTCTGCCAGCACGTTTTTCACCGGCTGCGGATAATCGTGATTCTCAAGGATCTGTTGCAGGGTTTCCGAAACGGTTACCAGTTCGCCGCGAACGGCAAAGTTTTCAAACAGATAGCGATGTAATTGGTCATGTTGCGGCATAATCATCTCTCTTGCAGGTGACAGTTATTCACTGTCGCCGTGTTTAAATCGTAACAGGTCACGGCGCTCTTTTTTGTCCGGGCGCCGGTCCGGGTGCGGCATGGTTAAGGCATTAAGTTTACGTGCCAGTGCCATTTTTTCGCGTTTCTCTACACTTTCCGCAGTCTCTTCATACAACAAGACCGCCTCGCTGGCGGGGCGACGCTGTTCAGTAATCGCCTTTACAATCACCGTTCGTTCGTCATTTCCCTGGCGCAGCGTGAGCGTGGCATTCAGCTCGACGACTTTACTCGGCTTGCTGCGTTGCCCGTTGTAATGCACCTTACCGCCTTCAATCATTTCGCGGGCCAGCGCGCGGGTTTTATAAAAACGGGCGGCCCATAGCCATTTATCCAGTCGAACCTCAACAGCCGGTTTTTCTTTCATGGCGTCTCCTTCACATTAGCGAGGGGATCAGGCGGCGGTAGTCATTCAGTGACGGATGGCGTTCATACTGTTTTTCGGCTATTCCAGAGTCAGGGTTGGTGACGCCGAGACAGTAACGAATACCAAATTGCGCGGCAGCATCGAGAATGGCTTCGCTGTCATCAATAAACAGCGTTCTTTCAGCTTTCAGACCCGTAGCTTCGGCCACCGCATGCCATAACCGCTGATCCTCTTTCGGATAACCAAATGTGTGGGTGGAAAGTAATAAATCAAGGTGTGCGTCCAGACCCGTATGCTCAAGTTTAACGGCCAGGTTATGTGGATGGGCGTTAGTGAGCAAAATTCGCTGCTTGCCGCTGGCTTTCAGCGCTTCGAGAAACGGAATAGTATCTTCACGCAACACAGCACGCGGCCCCATCTCGGTGGTCATCGCACAGATATCCAGACCCAGTTGCTCGCTCCAGTAATCAAGACAGTACCAGTTTAGCGTATGCTGCACGTCGTGATATTGCCGGCGCATATATTCCATTGCTTCCTGTGGCGTAACACCGTTTTTCGCGCCCCATGTTTCAGGCACCAGCTTTTGCCAAAAATAGTTATCGAAGGCGAGGTCGAGCAACGTGCCGTCCATATCCAGCAGAACGGTGTCTACGTCCTGCCAGGCAATGTTGATATGCATGGGGGAAATCTCCAGAGTGAAGCAATTTGCGCGACAGGGTAGCATAACCTGCCGCGCAAACGTGTTATTCGATGAGGCTTTCTGAAGACGTGAGCAGCGTCGGATTCAGGCAGCTTTCGTAATATTCCTTAATCTCCATCATGCGGGTGCGATGACGCTGGTAACGACGCCAGGCCTGCACGCCATTATAGATGGCACAGCCGAACATCGTCAGTAGCAGTAATGTGGTGCCGAGATAGCGCCACAGGCCAGAACGGTCCGGAATAGGGTGCAAGCTGATATGCTGCGTGCCGTTGGCATCGGTGAAAATATTGGTGACGATCCCCTCGGCGTTAAACGGTGTATGCATCAACATTTGCGCCAGCTTCTGGAAAGCGTTCCATTGTTCTTGCGCCGGGTAGTCATAAAGTGAGGCTGCTGGCCACGGTTGATCGACAAAATCGCTGCCTTCGTCGCTGACAATCAGGAAGCCGCCAGGCGCTGGGCTATTCAGTGATTGTGCCGCTCGCGCCGTTTCATGAGTGATAAACGGTGCGGTGGAAGTCGCCACCAGATTATCCAGCGATTCTGCGCTCACCGGGCGGAGTAATACATTCACACCATCAAGTTTTCCTGCGTTGGCGCGTTTCACCAGTGCGTCCCAGTCCTTACTGTTGCCAAGATTCACCAGGGCGTTTTTTAAGCGCACACAATCATCTTTGGCTGCACAGAGATCTGCTGTCTTCAGTACGATGTCGCCAAAGTCATCAAGCAAAACCATGCCGGATTTCTGAATCGCAGAACGTAATGAGGCACTGACGCGTGATTCATCTTCTGGTTTAGGGTGCAGTTGACGGTTTACTGCTTCGGTCAGTGCCGTAGCTTTGTTAACCAGTTCCGATTCCGGTAATGGCAATGAACGGGCGTCATTCCAGATGATTTGCGAGCAGTCAAACGGCAAAAACGGTGAATTGGTTTTCGCGCTCCAGGTGCCGGAAGTGCGGATATTACACATGCCTGTACCACTTAGACGTAAGGTATCGCCTACGCGTACGCCAGCGTCCGCAAGTTGTTTAACACTGGTGGCCTCAATAGTCTGCGCGCCTTTCATCCACGAGAGAGTGAATTTCAGCGGCATATCCAGTGGGATCCAGAACAGCAGCATAAACAAGACTATCAGCGAACCGGCTGCGATAACCGTGCTGCGTAGCCAGTGCTGCAACGGGAAGTTTTTTACTTCGTCATGCAGCGAAAGATAGCGCCCCTGGCGCACGACGTGACGGTCGAGGTAGATATCGATATCGGTTTGTTGTCCGAGATCCTGGGCAATGTAAGGTTGCCAGTGCGCGGGGTAGACCAGATCGATAATACCAAGCGAAATATTGTTAATCTGTTCCTGAGAGTTTTCACCAAACAGCCCCCAGCGACGCGGTGTCCCGCGCAGGCAGTGGATTTCCCTTAGGGAGGATTTGGCAGGTGGCGCATATAATCCCCACAGGCCCGCGCCCAGCAGCAGCAGCGCGCCGCCAACTAACCACGGGACAAATACATCCGGGGTCACCAGGCAGAAATAGAACATCAGGAATGAGGCGACAATCAGCAGCGCTTCCCGCAATCCTCGTGGGCGGCTAAGTGCATACTCTTCGTGCGTTTCCTGGCGAATGTTGAGCAACTCAATTTGTTCGCTCTCTTCACCGCGAATCGATGCCTGCGTTGATGGAATAGGTTGTAACGTGTAACCGCGAGTCTCCTGCATATACTCTTGCAGCGTATGGCCGTTGAGTGAAATGACTAATGGGAGTGAGTCGGTATAAATCAGTTCAACGGTGTTTTCGTCGTTGATGTACTGCTCCCAGAAAGGCGGCAGGTGGACTTCTACCGAGTCAAGGTAGTAGCGCCATTTATTGGGATCGTCGGTAGAGATGCCATAACGTGTGATAGCGTGCGTCAGCATCATCACATTATTGCTTTCGGCGTTCAGCGTCAGAGAGACAGGCGCCGTGCTGGCCCCCGTCGGGCCGGGAACCTGCAAAATCTGCGTCAGGCTTTCGAGATAATTTTCAACGGCGCTACGTTCTTCAGAAGTGAGTTTGCGCGTTTGCGCATCAGCGAAGGCGTTAGCCCAGGGCAATTGTCGCCGCCTGGTGCGGGTTTTTATCAGCCATCCCGCAAGTAGTGAGCAGGCCAGCAAAGCAGCTAAAAAAATCACAATGGTGCTCATGCTTTCCCCATCTTACTTAATTTGTCAGGCGTGATTATTCGCACCCTGGACACAATATAGGATTCTGCGGTTGGCTATCGGCAAGCGTGGAGTTGAACTTGAGCATCATTAAGCGCATCCCAGTAACCGCTGATCATAGCAAACCCTCTGAGGGCGGAATATCAGCAAATTCCTGGAGTTATTTCAACCTATTGACTTTTAATTTGATTTGAGAACGATTATTTATCAGGTTGCATAAATGTAAATAACATGCAATTCACATTGCCGAAACGGTGTCCGATATCGCACAATAAATACTGATTTCACTGCAAAGATTCCACAATGAGAAAATCATTACAAAAACCCACCATTCTGAATGTTGAAACTGTAGCCCGTTCTCGACTGTTTACCGTCGAAAGCGTGGATCTGGAGTTCAGCAATGGCGTGCGGCGTGTTTATGAACGAATGCGTCCAACCAACAGGGAAGCGGTGATGATTGTGCCTATTGTGGACGACCATCTGATCCTGATTCGTGAGTACGCGGTGGGAACTGAATCCTACGAGTTAGGGTTTTCGAAAGGGCTGATTGATCCCGGTGAAAGCGTCTACGAAGCAGCTAACCGCGAGCTAAAAGAAGAAGTGGGATTTGGTGCGAACGATCTGACTTTTTTGAAGAAACTCAGCATGGCGCCGTCTTACTTTTCCAGCAAAATGAATATTGTGGTGGCGCAAGATCTCTACCCGGAGTCGCTGGAAGGCGATGAGCCAGAGCCGCTACCGCAGGTTCGCTGGCCGCTGGCGCATATGATGGATTTGCTCGAAGATCCTGACTTCAATGAAGCGCGCAATGTCAGCGCGCTGTTCCTGGTACGTGAGTGGTTGAAGGGGCAGGGACGGTTGTAAATACGTAGATCTTGCCTGATGCGTCATGCATATCAGGCCTACGGGGTTCCTGCAATGTATTGAGTTTTCAAGATTTTGCATGCCGGCTAAGGCGTTCATGCCGCATCCGGCATGAACGCCTTAGCCGGCAAACTGAAAAGGCGCCGAAGCGCCTTTTTAATCAGAACAATTCCTGTGCCTCACCATTATCGATAATGGTCGTTCCCACCTCGCGCACCGCCTGCTGTGTAGGCTGTGTACCTTCAATGAAGTACTCTTCGCGGCTGTTGCCGCCGCTGGCCAGTTGCCCAGTGCTGCGATCGATATTCACCGTCACAATACCCGGCGGCGGCGTCAGCGGTTGTTCCGGTACGCCTTCCAGAACGGCTTTCATATAAGCGTCCCATGCAGGCTGCGCGCTTTTAGCACCACCTTCATAACCAGAGATCTGATCTTTAATTGCCCCGGAAGCCGTGGTATGACCGAGATTACGACGGTGGTCGTCAAAGCCAATCCATACTGAGGTTACTACGCCTGGTCCGTAACCCGAGAACCATGCATCCTTCGAGCTGTTGGTGGTCCCGGTTTTCCCGCCGATATCATGACGTTGCAAATCACGACCTGCGCGCCAGCCAGTACCTTGCCAGCCTGGTTCACCAAAGATATTGGTGTTCAGTGCGCTCTTAATCAGGAATGCCAGCGGAGTGCTGATAACGTGCGGTGCATACTCCTGCGCGCCGGTCTTCGCGACTAATGTCTGATTAGCTTGCTCCAGTTGCGGCATCGGCACCGAAACATTTTGCTGCTCGCGGGAGATAGCCACGTCTTCAACGTCGTTATTTTCCAGCACGTTCGATTTTTGCGTATCGCCATAAATCACCGGGATATCGCATTCCGGGCAAGCTACTTTCGGTTTCGCTTCGAAAATCACGCCGCCCTGGTCGTTTTCAATTTTGCTGATAAACCACGGATCCACCAGGAAGCCACCGTTCGCCATTACTGCATAGCCGCGCGCCACCTGCAGCGGCGTGAAGGACGCGGAACCCAGCGCCAGCGATTCGGTATGAACAATGTTTTGCGCCGGGAAGCCGAAGCGTTGCAGATACTCTGCAGCGTAGTCGACGCCCATAGCCCGCATTGCACGCACCATCACTACGTTCTTCGACTGACCCAGTCCCTGACGTAAACGGATTGGACCGGCATATTGCGGTGGTGAGTTTTTCGGCTCCCAGTCAGAACCAGCACCGGCGTCCCAGCGGGAAATCGGCACATCGTTCAGCATACTTGCCAGCGTCAGACCTTTATCCATTGCTGCGGTGTAGAGGAACGGTTTGATATTCGAACCCACCTGACGCAGCGCCTGAGTTGCGCGGTTAAACTTGCTCTGGTTGAAGTCAAAGCCACCAACCAGCGCCATGACGGCACCGTTTTGCGGATTGATCGACACAAGCGCCGAGTTCACCTCTGGCACCTGCGCCAGCCACCAGGCATCGCCAACCTGGCGAACCCAGATTTGCTGACCCGTTTGCACCACATCAGTCACTTTACGCGGCGTCGGTCCCTGTTGAGTGTCTGAACGGTAAGGACGCGCCCAGCGAACGCCTTCCATACGCAACGTTACGGACGTTCCGTCAGCCAGCATCGCTGTCGCTTCCTGCGGATTGGTGCTGGTAACTGCGGCAGGCAGCAGCGGACCGTAAGTCGGCAACGCTTTCAGAGTATTGGTTATCTTTTTGGTGTCCCACGCCGTCTCACCCACTTTCCACAGCACATTAGCCGGGCCGCGATAACCGTGACGCATGTCGTAGTCCAGCACGTTGTTACGCACCGCTTGCTGCGCGGCCTGCTGAACTTTGCGGGTAATGGTGGTGTAAATGCGATAACCGTCTTCATAAGCGCTTTCGCCGTAACGGCTATACATCTCCTGACGCACCATTTCGGTGAGATACGGCGCCGAGAAGGCAATTTCCGGCGCGTGATAATTGGCGTTAATCGGCTCACTACGCGTCTGAGCATATTGCTGCTGGGTGATATACCCTTCGCTCAACATACGCGACAGCACAACGTTACGCCGCGCGACGGCGCGATCCATTGAGTAGAGCGGGTTGAAAGTGGATGGGGCTTTTGGCAGCCCGGCAATCACCGCCATTTCGTTCAGCGTCAGTTGGTCGACCGTTTTACCGAAATAGACTTGTGCCGCAGCACCGACACCATAGGCGCGGTAACCGAGGTAAATCTTGTTCAGATAAAGCTCGAGGATCTCGTCTTTAGTCAGCAACTGTTCAATACGAATCGCGAGGAAGACTTCCTTAATCTTACGCATCAGCGTGCGTTCCGGACTGAGGAAGAAGTTTCTCGCCAGTTGCTGGGTAATGGTACTCGCCCCTTGTGACGCGTGACCAGAGAACAACGCCACACTTGCCGCACGGAAGATCCCCACCGGGTCAACGCCGTGATGCTCATAAAAGCGGCTGTCCTCCGTCGCGATAAAGGCTTTCACCATTTCCGGCGGGATTTGATCCAACGTAACCGGAATACGACGTTTTTCACCATATTGCGCAATTAGCTCGCCATCGGCGCTGTAAATCTGCATCGGAATTTGCAGGCGAACATCTTTTAATGTCGCCACATCCGGCAGTTGTGGCTCGATGTAGCGGTAGAGGCCATAAATCGAGCCTGCTCCCAGCAGAATGCAACAGACTGCAAGGATCAATAAATACTTTACGAACTTCACTGGAAATTTCCGATTTGGTTTCATTTGGGCAGTTTATAAACAAACGCGCGGTAGTATAAAGGCAAGCCAGACGCATTGATATACCCGTCAGAGTGACGGGTGATAAGGAGATCATCACAATGGCATTTAAGAACTGGCAAATTGGGTTGCATTTACAACAGCAAGAAGCGGTGGCGGTTGCTATCGTGCGTGGTGCAAAAGAATGTTTTTTGCAACGTTGGTGGCGTTTGCCGCTGGCGACAGACATTATCAAAGATGGACGCATTCTCGATACAGAGCGGCTGGCAAAAACGTTGTTACCGTGGAGTCGTGAACTGCCGCATCGACATCACATTATGCTGGCATTTCCTGCTGGTCGAACGTTACAGAGGGCATTTCCACGCCCGGCGATGTCTCTCGGTGAGCGAGAGCAAACGGCATGGCTGGCAGGCACAATGGCACGCGAGCTGGATATGGAACCGGACTCCCTGCGCTTCGATTATAGCGAAGATTCACTAAGCCCGGCCTATAACGTGACCGCCGCGCAAAGCAAAGAGTTGGCAACGTTACTTACCCTGGCAGAAAGATTGCGTGTTCACGTTAGCGCAATTACCCCAGATGCCTGCGCTTTACAACGGTTTCTGCCTTTTTTACCCCCTCACAAGCAATGTCTGGCCTGGTGTGATCACGAACAGTGGTTGTGGGCGACGCGTTATAGCTGGGGGCGCAAGCTGGTGGTGGGGATGACAAGCGCGAATGACCTTGCAGCGATGTTATCCGTGGATCCCGACAGTATCGCAATATGCGGCGAAGGCGGATTTGACCCCTGGGAGGCGGTTTCTGTTCGTCAGCCGCCGCTACCGCCACCAGGTGGAGACTTCGCCATTGCGCTGGGGCTGGCGCTTGGGGAGAGTCGCTAATGAACCCACCAATCAATTTTTTGCCCTGGCGACAGCAACGCCGTGCGGCCTTTTTTCGCTTCTGGTTGCAGATGTTTGTTGCCCCTCTGCTGCTGACCATAGGGATAACGCTAATGCAGCGTCTGGCATATAACGCCGAAGCACGCGTAGACGCCATTTTGCTCGAGGGAGAACAACAACTCGCCCGTAGCTTACAGGTCACTAAGCCACGTTTGCTGGAACGCCAACAGTTACGCGAACAGCATTTGCGACGTCAGCGTCAGCGACAATTTACCCGCGACTGGCAACCAGCGCTGGAAGCGCTGGCGACGCTTTTACCAGAAAAAGCCTGGCTGACCACGCTGAGCTGGCAGCAGGGAACGCTGGAAGTCAAAGGACTTACGTCGAACATCACCGCACTAAATGGGTTGGAGAAGTCACTCCGTGAGGATGCCTCTTTTCAGTTCAACCAGCGAGGGGCCACGCAGCAGGATGCACAAGGGCGCTGGCAATTTGCGTACCAGTTAACAAGGAAGGTTAGCGATGAACTCGCTCTTTGACTGGTGGTTTACCACATCTCCTCGTACCCGTCAGTTTGGCTGGGCAGTCTGGTTGCTGGTGTTATTCACAATCATCGTTCTTTCATTGGCCCATCAGGAAGAGAGCGACGCATTAATTCGACTGCGGGCAAGTAATCACCAGCAGTGGGCTGCACTGCATCGCCTGGTAGACACCACACCCATCCGCGAAGAAAAGACGTTGCCCTTTTCGCCGCTGGATTTTCAGTTGCCTGGCGCGCAACTGGTTTACTGGCATCCGTCCGCCCAGGGAGGGGAGTTGGCGTTGAAAACGCTCTGGGAAGCGGTGCCGTCGGCATTTACACGACTGGCAGAGCGCAACGTCAGCGTAAGTCGTTTTTCGTTAAGCGTGGAAGGTGATGAACTCTTGTTCACGCTCCAACTGGAGGGGGCGAATGATGGCTAAACGTTGGCTGCTGGCTGGTGTTGCATTATGGCTATTAACCGGCATGCGCGACCCGTTTAAACCACCGGAAGATCTATGCCGGATTAGCGAACTTACCCAGTGGCGCTATCAGGGGATGGTAGGAAGAGGCGAGCGCGTTATCGGCGTAATAAAAGATGGGCAAAAGAAATGGCGACGGGTGCAGCAAAACGATGTGCTGGAAAACGGCTGGACGATCTTACAGCTGACGCCAGACACACTAACGCTGGGAACCGGGACAAACTGCGAACCGCCACAGTGGTTGTGGCAACGGCAAGGAGATACAAATGAAGCAATGGATAGCCGCACTACTGTTGATGATGATGCCCATCGTGCAGGCGGCAAAGCCGCAAAAAGTCACGCTGATGGTGGATGACGTTCCGGTTGCTCAGGTTTTGCAGGCGCTGGCCGAACAGGAGAAGCTAAACCTGGTGGTGTCGCCAGACGTCAGCGGTACGGTATCGCTACATTTAACGGATGTTCCCTGGAAGCAGGCGCTACAAACCGTAGTGAAAAGCGCCGGGCTGATAACGCGTCAGGAAGGCAATATTCTTTCAGTGCATTCCGTTGCCTGGCAAAATGAAAATATCGCCCGCCAGGAGGCAGAGAAGGCACGGGCGCAGGCAAACCTGCCGCTGGAAAATCGCAGCATTACCCTGCAATACGCCGATGCCGGAGAGTTGGCGAAAGCGGGGGAGAAGCTACTTAGCGCCAAAGGCAGCATGACCGTTGATAAACGCACTAATCGCCTTTTGCTGCACGATAACCAGGCGGCGTTAACTGCACTGGAACAGTGGGTCATGCAAATGGATTTGCCGGTAGGCCAGGTTGAACTGTCGGCACACATTGTCACCATTAATGAAAAAAGTCTGCGCGAGTTAGGCGTGAAATGGACGTTGGCCGATGCGCAACAAGCTGGCGGCGTTGGGCAAGTGACTACGCTCGGTAGCGATCTCGCGGTGGCGACGGCGACGACGCATATCGGTTTTAACATTGGGCGGATCAACGGACGTTTGCTGGATCTGGAGCTTTCCGCACTAGAACAGAAACAGCAACTGGATATCATCGCCAGTCCACGTTTACTGGCTTCGCATCTCCAGCCTGCCAGCATTAAACAGGGAAGCGAAATTCCGTATCAGGTTTCCAGTGGTGAAAGTGGTGCAACATCGGTGGAGTTTAAAGAGGCGGTACTGGGAATGGAGGTCACGCCCACGGTGTTACAAAAAGGTCGTATCCGGCTGAAATTACACATCAGCCAGAACGTTCCGGGGCAGGTCCTTCAACAAGCCGATGGCGAAGTGCTGGCAATTGACAAGCAGGAGATCGAAACGCAAGTCGAGGTCAAAAGCGGAGAAACGTTGGCGCTGGGCGGCATTTTTACCCGTAAAAATAAATCGGGTCAGGATAGCGTACCGCTGTTGGGTGACATTCCCTGGTTCGGGCAATTATTTCGTCATGACGGAAAAGAAGATGAACGACGTGAGTTAGTGGTGTTTATCACGCCACGACTGGTTTCCAGTGAGTAAACCGTCGCAAAAGCGGTGATGTTTTTACGTTGAACGTGTTTCATCTATTTGACGCGCGCAGGTATTTAGCATACAAGGAGTACCGATTTGAGAGTTGGTGCTCTTAGCTGCCTGCGTTTTATGATGATGATTTATCATTCAGGCGGCATTTTGCTGTCTTTTTTACGCTAATCTTACCCGGTGATTTATCGCCAAAGCGGTGATAGCAAGGCAGCATGCCTGCAGCGACCAGATATGCAGAGGGATGGGCGATTTATTCAGTTGCCAAACCTGCTGGAGTATTGAGATAATTTTCAGTCTGACTCTCGCAATATCTTATGAGGTTTCAGTTCATGTCCTGCTGCGCTCTCTGAGCGAAGCGGGTTTATCATTAACGAATAGTCTTAGTAGTACCGAAAAAATGGCAGAGAAACGCAATATCTTTCTGGTTGGGCCTATGGGTGCCGGAAAAAGCACTATTGGGCGCCAGTTAGCTCAACAACTCAATATGGAATTTTACGATTCCGATCAAGAGATTGAGAAACGAACCGGAGCTGATGTGGGCTGGGTTTTCGATTTAGAAGGCGAAGAAGGCTTCCGCGATCGCGAAGAAAAGGTCATCAATGAATTGACCGAGAAGCAGGGTATTGTGCTGGCTACTGGCGGCGGCTCTGTGAAATCCCGCGAAACGCGTAACCGTCTTTCCGCTCGTGGCGTTGTCGTTTATCTTGAAACGACCATCGAAAAGCAACTTGCACGCACGCAGCGTGATAAAAAACGCCCGTTGCTGCACGTTGAAACACCGCCACGTGAAGTTCTGGAAGCGTTGGCCAATGAACGCAATCCGCTGTATGAAGAGATTGCCGACGTGACCATTCGTACTGATGACCAAAGCGCTAAAGTGGTCGCAAACCAGATTATTAACATGCTGGAAAGCAACTAATTCTGGCTTTAAATACACTCGTCTGCGGGTACAGTAATTAAGGTGGATGTCGCGTTATGGAGAGGATAGTCGTCACTCTCGGGGAACGTAGTTACCCAATTACCATCGCATCTGGTTTGTTTAACGAACCAGCTTCATTCTTACCGCTGAAATCGGGCGAGCAGGTGATGTTGGTCACCAACGAAACTCTGGCTCCTCTGTATCTCGATAAGGTCCGCGGCGTACTTGAACAGGCGGGTGTTAACGTCGATAGCGTTATCCTCCCTGACGGCGAGCAGTATAAAAGCCTGGCTGTACTCGACACCGTCTTTACAGCGTTGTTGCAAAAGCCGCATGGCCGCGATACTACACTGGTTGCACTTGGCGGCGGCGTGGTGGGCGATCTTACCGGTTTCGCGGCGGCGAGCTATCAGCGCGGCGTTCGCTTCATTCAAGTCCCAACGACGTTATTGTCGCAGGTTGACTCCTCCGTTGGCGGCAAAACCGCGGTAAACCATCCCCTCGGTAAAAACATGATTGGCGCGTTTTACCAACCTGCATCGGTGGTGGTAGATCTCGATTGTCTGAAAACGCTTCCTCAGCGTGAGTTGGCTTCGGGGCTAGCGGAAGTCATCAAATACGGCATTATTCTTGACGGCGAGTTTTTCCATTGGCTGGAAGAGAATCTCGACGCGCTGCTTCGTCTGGATGGCCCTGCAATGGCGTACTGTATTCGCCGCTGCTGTGAGCTGAAAGCAGAAGTTGTCGCCGCCGACGAGCGTGAAGCTGGCTTACGTGCTTTACTCAATCTTGGACATACCTTTGGTCATGCCATTGAAGCTGAAATGGGCTATGGTAATTGGCTACACGGTGAAGCGGTTGCTGCGGGTATGGTAATGGCGGCGCGCACATCGGAACGTCTCGGGCAGTTCAGTTCTGCCGAAACGCAGCGTATTATTACCCTGCTCACGCGGGCTGGGTTACCGGTCAATGGGCCGCGCGAAATGTCCGCGCAGGCATATTTACCGCATATGCTGCGTGACAAGAAAGTTCTTGCGGGAGAAATGCGCTTAATTCTTCCGCTGGCAATTGGTAAGAGCGAAGTTCGCGGCGGTGTTTCGCACGATATCGTTCTTAACGCCATTGCTGATTGTCAGTTAGCGTAACAACAAGAAAGGTCAGGCCGCTTATCCGGCGGTTTATTAGCTTCAGGTTAATTGCAACGTGGTAAGCATTAACCTTTTAGTGGGGTGTTAAATGGATGAATTCAAACCAGAAGACGAGCTGAAACCCGATCCCAGCGATCGTCGTACTGGTCGTTCTCGTCAATCTTCTGAGCGTTCTGAACGTACTGAACGTGGCGAACCGCAGATCAATTTTGATGATATTGAACTTGATGATACGGATGATCGCCGTCCGACCCGCGCGCAAAAAGAGCGCGATGAGGAACCGGAAATCGAACAAGAATATGACGAATCCGAAGATGAAACGGTGGATGAAGAGCGTGTAGAGCGGCGTCCGCGTAAGCGCAAAAAAGCAGCCAGCAAACCTGCTTCTCGTCAGTATATGATGATGGGCGTCGGTATTCTGGTTCTGTTGCTGTTGATCATCGGTATCGGTTCTGCGTTAAAAGCCCCCTCGACCTCTTCCAGCGATCAAACTGCGTCTGGCGAGAAGAGTATTGATCTTGCTGGCAATGCGACCGATCAGGCGAATGGCGTGCAGCCAGCACCGGGAACCACGTCTGCGGAAAATACTCAGCAGGATGTTTCTCTGCCGCCGATTTCTTCTACGCCGACCCAGGGGCAGACCCCGGCGGCAACGGATGGTCAACAGCGTGTTGAAGTACAGGGTGATCTGAACAATGCCCTGACCCAGCCACAAAATCAGCAACAGCTGAACAATGTGGCGGTAAATTCGACATTGCCGACCGAACCCGCAACGGTTGCGCCAGTACGCAATGGCAATGCATCGCGCGACACGGCAAAAACGCAAACCGCTGAACGTCCGACCACCACGCGTCCGCCGCGTCAGCAGGCAGTGATTGAACCGAAAAAACCGCAAGCAACTGTGAAAACCGAACCGAAGCCGGTAGCACAGCAACCGAAGCGTACCGAACCAGCAGCGCCAGTGGCGAGCTCGAAGGCACCGGCTGCGACTTCTACGCCAGCGGCAACGCCAGCGCCGAATGCGACTGCCAGCACGGAGCCGGCACAAACGGCATCTCCGGCGCAAACCACGACAACACCAGCTGCTGGGGCGAAGAGCGCGGGTAATGTTGGTTCGTTGAAATCGGCACCGTCAAGCCATTACACTCTGCAGTTGAGCAGTTCCTCTAACTACGACAACCTGAACGGTTGGGCGAAGAAAGAGAACCTGAAAAACTACGTTGTCTATGAAACGACGCGTAATGGTCAGCCGTGGTATGTCCTGGTTTCTGGCGTGTACGCTTCGAAAGAAGAAGCGAAAAAAGCGGTATCTACATTGCCAGCCGATGTCCAGGCCAAAAATCCTTGGGCGAAACCGCTGCGTCAGGTACAGGCCGATCTGAAGTAATCAAGGCTATTTCCCGCAATGGATAACCGTTGCGGGAACTGCCTGAAGCGCTGGATGCTGTCGGAGCTTTCTCCACAGCCGGAGAAGGTGTAATTAGTTAGTCAGCATGAAGAAAAATCGCGCTTTTTTGAAGTGGGCAGGGGGCAAATATCCCTTGCTTGATGATATTAAACGGCATTTGCCTAAGGGCGAATGTCTGGTTGAGCCTTTTGTTGGTGCCGGGTCGGTGTTTCTTAACACCGACTTTTCTCGTTATATCCTTGCTGATATCAACAGCGATCTGATTAGTCTCTACAACATTGTAAAGACGCGTACTGAAGAGTATGTGCAGGCTGCCCGCGAGCTGTTTGTTCCCGAAACAAATTGCGCCGAGGTCTACTATCAGTTCCGCGAAGAGTTCAACAAAAGCCAAGATCCCTTGCGTCGGGCAGTACTGTTTTTATATTTGAACCGCTACGGTTACAACGGTTTGTGCCGTTACAATCTGCGCGGTGAATTTAATGTGCCGTTTGGCCGTTATAAAAAGCCCTATTTCCCGGAAGCTGAGTTGTATCATTTTGCCGAAAAAGCGCAGAATGCCTTTTTCTATTGTGAGTCTTACGCCGACAGCATGGCGCGCGCAGATGATGCATCCGTCGTCTATTGCGATCCGCCTTATGCGCCGCTTTCTGCGACCGCTAACTTCACGGCGTATCACACAAACAGTTTTACGCTTGAACAACAAGCCCATCTGGCGGAGATCGCAGAAGGTCTGGTTGATCGCCATATTCCTGTGCTGATCTCCAATCACGATACGATGTTAACGCGTGAGTGGTATCAGCACGCAAAATTGCATGTCGTCAAAGTTCGACGCAGTATAAGCAGCAACGGCGGCACACGTAAAAAGGTGGACGAACTGCTGGCTTTGTACAAACCAGGAGTCGTTTCACCCGCGAAAAAATAATTCTCAAGGAGAAGCGGATGAAACAGTATTTGATTGCCCCCTCAATTCTGTCGGCTGATTTTGCCCGCCTGGGTGAAGATACCGCAAAGGCCCTGGCAGCTGGCGCTGATGTCGTGCATTTTGACGTCATGGATAACCACTATGTTCCCAACCTGACAATTGGGCCAATGGTGCTGAAATCCTTGCGTAACTACGGCATTTCCGCCCCTATCGACGTGCATCTGATGGTGAAACCCGTCGATCGCATTGTGCCGGATTTCGCTGCTGCTGGCGCCAGTATCATTACCTTTCATCCAGAAGCCTCCGAGCATGTTGACCGCACGCTGCAACTGATTAAAGAAAATGGCTGTAAAGCGGGGCTGGTATTTAACCCGGCGACACCATTGAGCTATCTGGATTATGTGATGGACAAGCTGGATGTGATCCTGCTGATGTCCGTCAACCCTGGTTTCGGCGGTCAGTCTTTCATTCCGCAAACACTGGATAAACTGCGCGAAGTGCGCCGCCGCATCGATGAGTCGGGCTTTGATATCCGTCTGGAAGTGGACGGTGGCGTGAAGGTGAACAACATTGGCGAAATCGCTGCGGCGGGAGCGGATATGTTCGTCGCCGGTTCGGCAATCTTCGACCAGCCAGACTACAAAAAAGTCATTGATGAAATGCGCAGTGAACTGGCAAAGGTAAGTCATGAATAAGTTTGAAGATATTCGCGGCGTCGCTTTTGATCTCGACGGTACGCTGGTGGACAGTGCTCCTGGTCTTGCTGCTGCGGTAGATATGGCGCTGTATGCGCTGGAGTTGCCCGTTGCAGGCGAAGAACGCGTTATTACCTGGATTGGCAACGGCGCAGATGTCCTGATGGAGCGGGCATTGGCCTGGGCGCGTCAGGAACGTGCGACCCTGCGTAAAACAATGGGTAAACCGCCCGTTGATGACGACATTCCGGCAGAAGAACAGGTACGTATTCTGCGTAAACTGTTCGATCGCTACTATGGCGAGGTTGCCGAAGAGGGGACGTTTTTGTTCCCGCACGTTGCCGATACTCTGGGCGCGTTGCAGGCTAAAGGCCTGCCGCTAGGCCTGGTTACCAACAAACCGACGCCGTTCGTCGCGCCGCTGCTCGAAGCCTTAGATATCGCCAAATACTTCAGCGTGGTGATTGGTGGTGATGACGTGCAAAACAAAAAACCGCATCCGGACCCGCTGTTACTGGTGGCTGCGCGGATGGGAATTGCCCCACAACAGATGCTGTTTGTTGGCGACTCACGCAATGATATTCAGGCGGCAAAAACGGCAGGTTGCCCATCAGTTGGCTTAACCTACGGATATAACTACGGCGAGGCTATCGATCTCAGCCAGCCTGATGTAATTTATCACTCTATAAATGACCTTCTGCCCGCATTAGGGCTTCCGCATAGCGAAAATCAGGAATCGAAAAATGACTAAGCCCATCGTTTTTAGTGGCGCACAGCCCTCAGGTGAATTGACCATTGGTAACTACATGGGTGCGCTGCGTCAGTGGGTAAACATGCAGGATGACTACCATTGCATTTACTGCATCGTTGACCAACATGCCATCACCGTGCGCCAGGATGCGCAAAAGCTGCGTAAAGCGACGCTGGATACGCTGGCCCTGTACCTGGCATGTGGCATCGATCCTGAGAAAAGCACCATTTTTGTTCAGTCCCATGTACCAGAACATGCGCAGCTAGGCTGGGCGTTGAACTGCTATACTTACTTCGGCGAACTGAGCCGCATGACCCAGTTCAAAGATAAATCTGCGCGTTATGCCGAGAACATCAACGCTGGTCTGTTTGACTATCCGGTGCTGATGGCGGCGGACATCCTGCTGTATCAAACCAATCTGGTGCCGGTCGGTGAAGATCAGAAACAGCATCTGGAACTGAGCCGCGATATCGCCCAGCGTTTCAACGCGCTGTATGGCGATATTTTTAAAGTACCGGAGCCGTTTATTCCGAAATCTGGCGCGCGCGTAATGTCGCTGCTGGAGCCGACCAAGAAGATGTCCAAGTCTGACGATAACCGCAATAACGTTATCGGCCTGCTGGAAGATCCGAAATCGGTAGTGAAGAAAATCAAACGTGCGGTCACTGACTCCGACGAGCCACCGGTAGTTCGCTACGATGTGCAGAACAAAGCGGGCGTTTCCAACCTGCTGGATATCCTTTCTGCAGTTACTGGCAAGAGCATCCCGGAACTGGAAAAACAGTTCGAAGGCAAGATGTATGGTCATCTGAAAGGCGAAGTAGCTGATGCCGTTTCCGGTATGCTGACTGAATTGCAGGAACGCTATCACCGTTTCCGCAATGACGAAGCCTTCCTGCAACAGGTGATGAAAGACGGCGCAGAAAAAGCCAGCGCGCACGCTTCCCGTACGCTGAAAGCGGTGTATGAAGCGATTGGTTTTGTGGCGAAGCCGTAATTCACTATTGCTGGCAAATTGCGCTTTGTTCATGCCGGATGCGGCGTGAACGCCTTATCCGGCCTACAAAGTAATGCACATATTGCAAGGAAATGTAGGCCTGATAAGCGTAGCGCCATCAGGCAATTTTGCTTTTATCATCACTCTGAAACTGGGGAAACCCGGTTTTTTTATCCTCTTTTCGCAACAACCCGAAAAAATGTGAAGTGCCTCGCCGTTTCCACATCTCTTAGTTGCCACTTATCTTCATTTTAATGAAGATATAAATATTCACTTTATTGAAAATATATTATGCGTCGAACGTTTATCAAAAAAGAAGGCGTCGTCATCACGACTCTGGCTCGTTATCTGTTAGGTGAAAAGTGCGGTAATCGATTGAAAACCATAGATGAACTGGCAACTGAATGCCATTCATCGGTTGGTCTGACACAGGCCGCGCTGAAAACGCTGGAATCAAGCGGCGCGATTAGAATTGAACGCCGTGGGCGCAATGGCAGTTATCTGGTCGAGATGAATAACAAAGCATTGCTGACTCATGTGGATATCAACAACGTGGTATGTGCGATGCCCTTGCCCTATACCCGTTTGTACGAAGGACTGGCAAGCGGGCTGAAAGCTCAGTTTGATAGCATTCCTTTTTATTATGCGCATATGCGCGGCGCGGATATTCGCGTGGAGTGTTTACTTAACGGCGTCTATGACATGGCGGTAGTTTCCCGCCTGGCGGCAGAAAGTTATCTCACGCAAAAAGGGTTATGCCTGGCGCTGGAACTTGGGCCGCATACCTATGTTGGCGAGCACCAGCTGATTTGCCGTAAAGGGGCGTCCGGCAACGTGAAACGCGTGGGGCTGGATAACCGCTCGGCGGATCAGAAAATCATGACCGATGTCTTTTTTGGCAATAGCGATGTGGAGCGCGTCGACCTCTCATATCACGAGAGTTTACAACGCATTGTAAAAGGCGATGTCGATGCGGTTATCTGGAACGTGGTGGCGGAAAGCGAACTGGCCATGCTGGGATTAGAAGCGACGCCGCTGACGAACGATCCACGATTTTTACAGGCCACTGAAGCCGTGGTGCTAACGCGAGCCGATGATTACCCGATGCAACAATTGCTACGTGCGGTTGTTGATAAACATGCCCTGCTTGCTCATCAACAGCGAGTCGTCAGTGGGGAACTTGAACCCAGTTATTAAGCGAAAGGCGTCTTAAATGGAAAACAGACTCAACCTGCTTTGCGAGGCAGGCGTCATTGATAAGGACATCTGCAAAGGCATGATGCAGGTCGTCAAAGTACTGGAAACAGAATGCCATCTTCCCATACGCAGCGAGCAGGGAACGATGGCGATGACGCATATGGCGAGTGCGCTGATGCGCAGTCGTCGGGGCGAACACATATTGCCGCTGGATGACGAATTACTGGCGGAACTGGCGCAATCCACATACTGGCCAGCGATTGTGCAATTGCATCAGGTGCTATTGAAGGAATTCGCGCTGGAAATTAACCCGTGTGAAGAAGGGTATTTGCTGGCCAATCTCTATGGATTATGGATGGCCGCCAACGAAGGTGTCTGAGTTATACGGCAAATCCGCGTCACATAACTTAAATATTCAAAAAAATGAATGTTTAATTCAAGGAATAGAAACGAGGCAACAAGATGTTTGTAGAAGCATTGAAACGCCAGAACCCAGCGCTGATTTCCGCCGCACTAAGCTTGTGGCAACAGGGCAAGATCGCCCCGGACAGTTGGGTTGTCGACGTGGATCAGTTACTGGAAAACGGTAAGAGGCTGATTGAGACGGCGCGGCTTTACGGCATTGAGCTGTATCTGATGACCAAGCAGTTTGGCCGTAATCCGTGGCTGGCGGAAAAACTTCTGGCACTGGGCTACAGCGGCATTGTGGCGGTGGATTACAAAGAGGCGCGGGTCATGCGCCGCGCCGGTCTGCCGGTGGCGCATCAGGGACATCTGGTGCAAATCCCTTGTCACCAGGTTTCTGACGCCGTTGCACAGGGAACTGACGTCATCACCGTGTTTACTCTCGATAAAGCGCGGGAAGTTTCTGCAGCAGCGGTGAAGACCGGACGTGTGCAGTCTGTGCTGCTCAAAGTTTATAGCGATGATGATTTTCTTTATCCGGGCCAGGAGAGCGGTTTTCCCCAAAACACGCTGCATGACATTGTCGCTGAAATCCAGAAACTACCAGGACTACATTTAGCGGGACTTACCCATTTCCCTTGCCTGCTTTGGGATGAGGCTGCCGGGAAAGTTTTGCCGACACCGAATCTTCACACGCTGGTACAAGCACGGGATCAACTGGCGAAATCTGGTATTGCGATTGAGCAACTGAACGCGCCTTCAGCGACCAGCTGCACTTCGCTGCCATTACTGGCGGAATACGGTGTGACTCATGCCGAACCCGGTCATGCACTGACGGGCACTATTCCGGCAAACCAGCAGGGCGATCAGCCTGAACGTATCGCCATGCTCTGGTTAAGTGAAATCTCCCATCATTTCCGTGGCGACAGCTACTGCTACGGCGGCGGTTACTACCGTCGTGGTCATGCTCACCGCGCTCTGGTTTTTACTAAAGAAAATCAAAAGATTACTGAAACTAACCTCAAAACTGTAGATGACAGCAGTATCGACTACACCCTGCCGTTAGCAGGTGAGTTTCCGGTGAGCAGCGCGGTGGTGCTCTGTTTTCGTACGCAGATTTTTGTTACCCGCAGTGATGTGGTGCTGGTATCGGGTATTCAGCGTGGCGAACCGGAGATCGTCGGTCGTTATGACAGTCTTGGAAACTCTCTGGGGGCGTAATGGCGCGATTCGTGGTGTTAGTGATTGATAGCTTTGGCGTAGGCGCAATGAAAGATGTCACGCTGGTGCGTCCGCAGGATGCGGGAGCGAATACCTGTGGTCACATTCTGAGCCAGCTGCCGCATTTGCAGCTGCCAACGCTGGAGAAAATGGGGCTAATCAACGCATTAGGTTATGCGCTTGGAGATATGCAGCCGTCAGATTCTGCAATCTGGGGCGTGGCAGAGCTGCAACATGAAGGTGGCGATACCTTTATGGGGCATCAGGAAATTTTAGGCACGCGCCCGTTACCGCCGCTACGGATGCCCTTTCGCGATGTGATTGACCGTGTTGAGCAAGCATTACTTAATGCTGGCTGGCAGGTGGAGCGCCGTGGCGATGATCTGCAATTTCTGTGGGTCAATCAGGCGGTTGCGATTGGCGATAATCTCGAGGCGGATTTAGGCCAAGTCTATAACATCACAGCCAATCTCTCTGTGATCTCTTTTGACGACGCAATCAAAATTGGTCGTATCGTGCGTGACCAAGTACAGGTCGGTCGGGTCATTACATTTGGCGGCTTGTTAACCGACAGTCAGCGTATTCTCGATGCCGCAGAAAGCAAAGAAGGGCGCTTTATTGGCATCAACGCGCCGCGTTCTGGCGCTTATGACAACGGTTTCCAGGTCGTGCATATGGGCTATGGCGTCGATGAAAAAGTGCAGGTGCCACAAAAACTGTATGAAGCAGGCGTGCCAACCGTGCTGGTGGGTAAGGTGGCAGATATCGTCAACAATCCTTATGGCGTGAGCTGGCAAAACCTGGTGGATAGCCAGCGGATTATGGATATCACCCTCGACGAATTTATCACCCATCAGACAGCGTTTATTTGCACCAACATTCAGGAAACCGACCTCGCTGGTCACGCAGAAGACGTCGCACGTTATGCCGAACGTTTGCAGGTCGTTGACCGTAATCTTGCTCTCCTGGTTGAGGCGATGCAGCCAGATGACTGCCTGATTGTCATGGCGGATCACGGCAACGACCCGACAATCGGTCACAGCCACCATACCCGCGAAGTCGTGCCTGTGCTGGTTTATCAGCAAGGGCTGGTCCATACGCAACTCGGTGTGCGCACCACGCTTTCTGATGTGGGGGCTACCGTGTGTGAATTTTTCCGTGCGCCACCGCCACAAAATGGTCGCTCTTTTCTTTCCTCCCTCCGGTTTGCAGGAGACACCCTATGAGTTTTGATCCGACGGGTTACACCCTGGCCCATGAGCATCTGCATATTGATCTCTCCGGCTTTAAAAACAACGTGGACTGCCGCCTTGATCAGTATGGGTTCATCTGCCAGGAGATGAACGA
Organism: Escherichia sp. E10V5; assembly: GCF_004212315.1. NCBI lineage: Bacteria > Pseudomonadati > Pseudomonadota > Gammaproteobacteria > Enterobacterales > Enterobacteriaceae > Escherichia > Escherichia sp. E10V5. Next base: position 32,498 of record NZ_RHJM01000031.1, on the reverse strand, counting down.
CCTGATGGCCCAGGGCGTTCGTAATGTGATCGAGATGACCAACCGTTACATGGGGCGCAATGCGCAATTTATGCTTGATGTAATGCGCGAAACCGGGATCAACGTGGTGGCCTGTACCGGTTATTACCAGGATGCGTTTTTCCCGGAACATGTGGCGATCCGCAGCGTGCAGGAACTGGCGCAGGAGATGGTCGATGAAATTGAACAGGGTATCGATGGCACCGACCTGAAAGCCGGGATTATCGCGGAGATTGGCTCCAGCGAAGGAAAGATTACGCCGCTGGAAGAGAAGGTATTTATTGCCGCCGCGCTGGCACATAACCAGACCGGACGCCCGATCTCCACACATACCTCTTTTAGCACCATGGGGCTGGAACAACTGGCGCTACTGCACGCCCACGGAGTTGATCTTTCGCGCGTCACCGTTGGTCACTGCGATCTGAAAGACAACCTCGACAACATTTTGAAGATGATCGATCTCGGCGCGTATGTGCAGTTCGACACCATTGGTAAGAACAGTTACTACCCGGACGAAAAGCGTATTGCGATGCTTCATGCGCTACGCGACCGTGGGTTGCTGAACCGCGTCATGCTGTCGATGGATATTACACGGCGCTCTCATTTAAAAGCCAACGGTGGTTATGGCTATGACTATTTATTGACCACCTTTATTCCGCAATTGCGCCAGTCAGGATTCAGTCAGGCCGATGTGGATGTGATGTTACGTGAAAATCCCTCTCAATTTTTCCAATAAGGACAGACTCATGAAAAAGATTGGTGTTGCAGGCTTACAGCGTGAGCAGATTAAAAAAACCATTGAAGCGACGGCTCCAGGCTGTTTTGAAGTTTTCATTCATAACGATATGGAAGCAGCGATGAAGGTGAAATCCGGACAACTGGATTACTACATCGGCGCGTGTAATACCGGTGCGGGCGCGGCATTGTCGATTGCCATCGCGGTGATTGGCTATAACAAAAGTTGCACCATTGCCAAGCCGGGCATTAAAGCGAAAGACGAACATATCGCCAAAATGATCGCCGAAGGAAAAGTGGCGTTTGGGCTTTCCGTTGAGCACGTCGAACACGCGATTCCGATGTTGATTAACCATCTGAAATAAAAGGCACGACTATGGATCTGTATATTCAGATTATCGTGGTGGCGTGCCTGACGGGTATGACATCGCTTCTGGCGCATCGCTCGGCGGCTGTTTTTCATGACGGTATCCGCCCGATCCTGCCGCAACTGATTGAAGGCTATATGAACCGTCGCGAGGCGGGGAGTATCGCTTTTGGTCTGAGCATTGGTTTTGTGGCTTCGGTGGGGATCTCTTTTACCCTGAAAACCGGGCTACTCAACGCATGGTTACTCTTTCTTCCTACCGATATCCTCGGCGTACTGGCGATAAACAGCCTGATGGCGTTTGGTCTTGGCGCTATCTGGGGCGTGTTGATCCTTACTTGCCTGTTGCCGGTAAACCAGCTACTGACCGCGCTACCGGTGGATGTATTAGGTAGCCTGGGGGAATTAAGCTCACCGGTGGTTTCAGCGTTTGCACTGTTCCCGCTGGTAGCGATTTTCTACCAGTTTGGCTGGAAGCAAAGTCTGATCGCTGCCGTGGTTGTGCTGATGACCCGTGTGGTGGTAGTGCGCTATTTCCCGCATCTCAATCCGGAATCCATCGAAATCTTTATTGGCATGGTGATGCTGCTGGGGATCGCGATAACTCACGACCTGCGTCATCGTGATGAAAATGATCTTGATACAAGCGGACTTTCCGTCTTTGAAGAGCGTACGTCGCGGATTATCAAAAATTTACCCTATATCGCCATCGTGGGGGCATTGATTGCCGCCGTTGCCAGCATGAAGATTTTTGCTGGTAGCGAAGTGTCGATCTTCACACTGGAGAAAGCATATTCCGCAGGCGTAACGCCGGAACAATCGCAAACGCTGATCAATCAGGCGGCACTGGCGGAATTTATGCGTGGGCTGGGGTTTGTGCCGTTGATTGCCACCACCGCGTTAGCCACCGGCGTATATGCAGTTGCGGGCTTTACCTTTGTTTATGCGGTGGGCTATCTCTCGCCGAATCCGATGGTTGCAGCGGTATTAGGCGCAGTGGTTATTTCGGCAGAAGTCTTGCTGCTTCGTTCGATCGGCAAATGGCTGGGGCGCTACCCGTCGGTGCGTAATGCGTCGGATAACATCCGTAACGCCATGAATATGCTGATGGAAGTGGCGCTGCTGGTCGGTTCGATTTTCGCAGCAATTAAGATGGCGGGTTATACCGGATTCTCTATCGCGGTTGCCATTTACTTCCTCAACGAATCCCTGGGCCGTCCGGTACAGAAAATGGCGGCACCGGTCGTGGCAGTAATGATCACCGGCATCCTGCTGAATGTTCTTTACTGGCTTGGCCTGTTCGTTCCGGCTTAAGGAAGGCATCGATGAAGACGTTTCCTCTGCAAAGCCTGACGATTATTGAGGCGCAGCAAAAGCAGTTTGCGCTGGTGGATAGCATTTGCCGCCATTTCCCCGGCAGCGAGTTTCTTACTGGCGGTGATTTAGGGTTAACTCCAGGTCTGAATCAACCGCGTATTACCCAACGGGTGGAGCAGGTGCTGGCTGATGCATTTCACGCACAGGCCGCGGCGCTGGTGCAGGGCGCGGGGACTGGAGCAATTCGCGCCGGGCTGGCGGCTTTGCTCAAACCGGGGCAGCTTCTTCTGGTGCATGACGCGCCTGTTTATCCGACGACGCAGGTCATTGTTGAGCAGATGGGGCTGACGCTTATCACTGCTGATTTCAATGACCTGGCGGCACTTAAGCAGGTCGTCGAAGAGCAACAACCGGATGCGGCGCTAGTACAGCATACGCGCCAGCAGCCACAGGACAGCTACATGCTGGCAGATGTGCTGGCAACGTTGCGCTCGTCTGGCGTTCCAGCGTTAACCGATGACAACTATGCGGTGATGAAGGTAGCGCGAATCGGCTGCGAATGCGGGGCGAATGTTTCGACATTCTCCTGCTTCAAGCTGTTTGGGCCAGAGGGTGTTGGCGCGGTGGTAGGTGATGCCGATGTTATTAGTCGGATTCGCGCCACGCTTTACTCCGGCGGCAGCCAGATTCAGGGGGCTCAGGCGCTGGAAGTGTTGCGTGGGCTGGTGTTCGCGCCTGTAATGCATGCGGTGCAGGCGGGTGTTTCTGAACGGTTGCTGGCTTTACTTAACGGTGGTGCGGTGCCGGAAGTTAAAAACGCCGTCATTGCTAATGCGCAGTCGAAAGTATTAATTGTGGAGTTTCATCAGCCGATTGCCGCCAGGGTGCTGGAAGAGGCGCAAAAGCGCGGCGCGTTGCCTTACCCGGTGGGTGCGGAGTCGAAATATGAAATCTCGCCGCTCTTTTACCGCCTTTCCGGAACGTTTCGCCAGGCGAATCCACAATTAGAACATTGTGCGATTCGCATTAATCCGAATCGTAGTGGTGAAGAGACGGTGCTGCGGATTTTGCGTGAGAGTATTGCCAGCGTTTAATCGTTGTGAATGACGTTTTCGGAGTTAATACAAAAACAAATACGCCCTCAGGTAATCCCGAGGGCGTCAGGTAATTAAATCAGCGTTAGCTAATTTCAGTCAGAGACTTACTGTGCAGTAGGACCGCAGCCGCCAATGATTTTAGAAATAGAAATTGCCGGGTGCAGCAGGTAGTCGTAAGAGCAGTTCTTTTCACGGTTTTCAATATGACCAGTACATGCAGTTAATGTTGCCAGGACTGCACCAACCAGTGCCACTTTAATAAACTTGTTCATTTTCATTCCCTATGTAAAATATATCGAGTAATATTCATTGATTATGTGAATATAAGCAAACAGCTCGCTAAAGACGATACAGGAATATCTATTGTGCGTCAGTGAACGGACTATGAATATTATGCTTATATTTGTAAGCCGCTGTAACTGCAGGGCGTTATTAAAATAAATTATACTCGTCATACTTCAAGTTGCATGTGCTGCGTCTGCGTTCGCTCACCCCAGTCACTTACTCATGTAAGCTCCTGGGGATTCACTCGCTTGTCGCCTTCCTGCAACTCGAATTATTTAGAGTATAGTTAAAAGTTTGTTTTATGTATGCTGAAAATAAACATTAATATAAGTATGTTTGTAAATAAAAAAAGGCCAGAAATATCCGGCCTTAGTTAATTTTTTTTAAATTAATGGTTAGAGAACCAATTTAATTTATTGCGCAGGCCAACGACCCGACCAATAATAATTAATGATGGGCTGTTCATTTGTTGAGCCAGTTCACCTAGCTGCGCGAGCGTACCGTCAATCACGCGCTGCGTGACTGCCGTGCCGTTTTCAACAATCGCCACTGGTATTTCACCAGGCATTCCGTGTTCAATCAGTTTTTGCTGAATGGTCGCGGCCTGATTCAGCCCCATATAGAATACCAGCGTCTGTTTTTCTGCCGCCAGATTTTCCCAGTCCAGCTCGCCACCGGTTTTTAAGTGTCCGGTAATTAAGCGTACGCTCTGAGCATAATCGCGATGCGTAAGTGGAATACCCGAATAGGCAGAGCAACCAGAAGCTGCGGTAATACCCGGAACCACCGAGAACGGAATACCCGCGTTGCACAGTGTTTCCAGCTCTTCGCCACCACGGCCGAAAATAAACGGATCGCCGCCTTTCAGACGCACCACGCGTTTGCCTTTTTGCGCTTCCCTAAGAAGGATCTGGTTAATCTCTTCCTGCGGTACGCAGTGGTATCCCGCGCGTTTACCGACGAAGACACGATCCGCATCTCGACGTACCAGATTCATAATATCGTCAGAAACCAGACGGTCGTAGACCACCACATCAGCCTGCTGAATTTGTTGCAGACCTTTCAGAGTCAGCAGCCCGGCATCGCCCGGACCTGCGCCAACCAGCACCACTTCACCACGATGATCGAGCGGTTCGTTGATTAACTGTTCGGTGGTTTCAGTAATGGCTTTCTGATCGTTGTTTGCCAGCGACTGCGCCAGGCGGTCGTTAACGAACAATTTTTCCCAGAAACGGCGACGTTCACCCATCGTGGCGAACTGTTGTTTGACCCGACCGCGTAACTGCCCGGCATATTTCGCCACCTGGCCCAGATGCAGCGGCAGCAGTGATTCAAGTTTTTCGCGCAACAGTCGCGCCAGAACCGGAGAGGTCCCGCCAGAGGAGACCGCTACCATTAGCGGTGAGCGGTCAATAATCGACGGCATAATAAAGCTGGCGGCTTTCGGCGCATCGACCACGTTACAGAAGATACGACGAGATTCAGCAGCTTCGCTGACACGCTGGTTAAGCGCGTCATCATCCGTCGCTGCAATCGCCAGCCAGCAGGTGTCGAGAAGGCTTTCATCAAATGGCCCTTCGACGAGGGTTAACATGCCTGCATCTGCCCATGCGGTGAACTGTGGAATAAACGCTAATGCATTCACCGTTAAGCGAGCGCCTGCGTCTAACAGCAACCTTGCTTTGCGTTCCGCGACATCACCACCGCCGACAATCAGACAGTCGCGATCGCGTAATTGGCAAAATATAGGCAAATGATCCACGTAAAAACCCCTTAGTAATTAACCGGCAGCCGTTTCAGTTTGATTAAATTTGTCCGCAATCGGACGATTCGCTTTCGGCGTAGCATACCAATAACCCAATCCCATGAATACGGCGCCCGATAAAGTATTACCCAGCGTCACCCATAGCAGGTTATGACCAATACCCGCCAGCGTGTAGGCTTCGCTGTGGTTACCGAACCAGGAGAGCGCGAACAGCGTCATGTTAGCGATGGAGTGCTCATAGCCGGACGCGATAAATGCCAGCAGACACCACCAGATAGCGATAAATTTCGCCGCCCCTTCAGTGCGCAACGCCATCCAGATTGCCAGGCAAACCAGCCAGTTACACAATGCACCTTTGAAGAACAGTACCATTGCCGGTGCGGTGGTTTTAGCCAGCGCGACGGAGTGAACGATGCTGGTATCTACCGGCAGCAGGCTACCACCGCCCCAGCTATAGAGCATGGCAACAAAGACGGAACCGACCAGATTACCCAGCCAGGTTTGCGGCAGGATTGCCCACATTTGCCCGTGGCTGATGGTGCCCGCTTTCACCCCAAAGGTGAGGAACATTGTGTGTCCGGTGAACAGTTCAGAACCGGCGATAATCACCAGCGTTAAGGCGATACCAAAAGTCGCGCCCATCACCAGAGGACGTATGGACGGATCGAGCAAATTACCGAGTGTGAAAATCAGGATGATCCCAAGACCCACATACGCGCCCGCCATGGCGGAGCTGACCCAAAAGCCGAGCGGGTTATTTGCCGACAGGCGAGCAATGCGCGCAGCGTTAGCCGCACACTTATTAATAGTGTCTGTAAACATTTGATTATCCTTTAAAAAAATAAAAACAAAAAGTAAAACAAAAAGTTTAAAAAATGTCCTGCAATATACCGAAGGTCATTACAGGACAATGCAAAAAGGGGAGGCATTGCGCCTCCCGTTAAAACATTAACCGCGTAGCTGTACCACGCCGTCTTTCACTCGTGCTTCGTAATGCTTGACGGAAAACTGCTCGTCTTCCATGCACAAGCCGTCGCTTAAGCGAAAACGCTGTTTTTTCAGCGGGCTGGCGACCCACAGCTCGCCCTGGTGTTCCGCAATCAGCCCGCGTGACAGCACGCTGGATTCGAAGAACGGATCGATGTTGCTGATCGCAAACACCTGATCGCTGTGATACGGGCGGAAAATCGCGACCTGCTCGTCACCTAACAGCGCGCAGACGCCGGTTTCAGGCAGGATGTCATCGATTTTGCAGATGTCTTTCCACTGGCTCATGCGTTGTCCTCCACCAGAGTTACCGGGATACGTTCATACGGCGTTGCCGGACGGTGCTGTTCGCGCTCTGGCACCATCTGCACGTTCGGGTCACGCTTGTCGCTGTTGATGAAGTGTTTGAAGCGAGTCTGCGCAGACGGCGTGTTGACCGTTTCAGTCCACTCACACACTACCGCTTCACGCAGGCGCGCCATCTCTTCTTCCAGATGTGCGTTCAGCCCCAGTTTGTCGTCAATGATCACCGCTTTCAGGTAATCAATGCCGCCTTCGAGGTTTTCTAACCACGGTGCGGTACGCGTCAGTTTGTCGGCGGTACGGATGTAGAACATCATGAAGCGGTCGAGGTATTTGATCAGCGTTTCGCGATCGATATCCGCCGCCAGCAGATCCGCATGACGCGGTTTCATGCCGCCGTTACCGCAAACGTATAGATTCCAGCCTTTTTCAGTGGCGATAATACCCACGTCTTTACCCTGAGCTTCTGAACATTCACGGGTACAGCCGGAGACACCGAACTTCATTTTGTGCGGAGTACGGATGCCTTTGTAGCGGTTTTCCAGTTCCACGCCGAGGCCGACGCTGTCGCCAACGCCGTAGCGGCACCAGGTGCTACCCACGCAGGTTTTCGCCATACGCAGTGCTTTCGCATAGGCATGGCCGGTTTCGAAGCCTGCTTCAATCAGCTGACGCCAGATCTCCGGCAGATCGTCTTTTTGTGCGCCAAACATCGCCAGGCGCTGGGAGCCGGTGATTTTGGTGTAGAGATTAAATTCACGCGCGATACGACCCACTGCCATCAGCCCTTCCGGGGTGATTTCACCGCCCGGAGAACGCGGGATCACCGAGTAGGTGCCGTCTTTCTGGATGTTAGCGAGGAAGTTGTCGTTAGAATCCTGCAGCGGAGTATGTTCCGGCTTCAGAATGTATTCGTTCCAGCAGGAGGCCAGCAGCGAACCGACGGTCGGTTTACAAACTTCACAACCGTAGCCTTTGCCGTGTTTCGCCAGCAGTTCTTCGAAGGTTTTAATGCCTTCAACGCGGATCAAATGGAACAGTTCCTGACGCGAATAAGCAAAGTGTTCGCACAGGTTGTTGTTAACTTCGATGCCCTGTTTCGCCAGTTCCGCGTTCAGTACCTGAGTGACCAGCGGGATACAGCCACCGCAGCCAGTACCCGCTTTGGTTTCGGCTTTCAGCGCCGCAACGGTGTGGCAGCCTTTGTTGATGGCAGCAATCAGATCGCCTTTGGTGACGTCGAAGCAGGAGCAGATTTGCGCGCTGTCCGGCAGTTTATCAACACCGATAGACGGCTTACCGCTACCAGAGTGCGCTGGCAGGATCAGGGAATCCGGGTTTTCCGGCAGCTCGATAGCGTTCAGCACCAGTTGCAGCAGGTTACCGTAGTCGCTGGTATCGCCCACCAGTACCGCGCCGAGCAGGGTTTTGTTGTCTTCGCTGACAATCAGGCGTTTGTAGATCTCTTTGCTTTCGTCGAGGTAAACGTAGCTACGTGCGCCAGGCGTGCGACCGTGTGCATCACCAATACCGCCTACGTCTACGCCCAGCAGTTTCAACTTGGCGCTAAGGTCAGCACCTTCAAAGGCGTTTTCGTTGCCGAGAATGTGGTCAACGGCGACCTGCGCCATTTTGTAGCCAGGTGCGACCAGACCAAATACACGGTTGTTCCAGCTTGCGCATTCCCCGATGGCGTAGATATCCGGATCGGAAGTCTGGCAGGAATCATTAATGACGATACCCCCACGCGGAGCTACGTCCAGACCACACTGGGTTGCCAGCTTATCGCGCGGACGGATACCGGTAGAGAAGACGATAAAGTCAACTTCCAGCTCACTGCCGTCGGCAAAACGCATGGTTTTACGCGCTTCAACACCTTCCTGCACAATCTCAAGGGTGTTTTTGCTGGTGTGAACGCGTACACCCATGCTCTCGATTTTGCGACGCAGCTGCTCGCCGCCCATCTGATCAAGCTGTTCCGCCATCAGCATAGGGGCAAATTCAATAACGTGGGTTTCAATACCTAAGTTTTTCAGCGCGCCAGCGGCTTCCAGACCTAACAGGCCGCCACCAACAACGGCACCGCGCTTGCTGCGACGGGCGCAGGATTCAATGGCGTTGAGGTCTTCAATGGTGCGATAGACAAAGCAGTCCTGGGTATCAGAACCTTTGATTGGCGGGATCCACGGATAGGAACCGGTCGCCATGATCAGCTTGTCATAAAAAACGGTACGCCCGGCGCTGGAGTGGATCACCTTCTCCTGACGGTTGATGGTGATAGCGCGTTCGCCGACCAGAACTTTGATGCCGTGTTTCTCGTAGAAGCCTTCGCGCACCAGCGACAGCTCTTCGGCGGTGTGGTGAGAGAAGTAAGACGAGAGGTGTACGCGGTCATAAGCGATGCGCGGTTCTTCACAGAAAACGGTAATATCAAAGTTGGCCGCATCAGATTTATCAAGAAGATCTTCGATAAAGCGATGGCCGACCATACCGTTACCGATAATTGCGAGTCTGACTTTGCTCATTTTTGCCTCGATTTCTTTTTTATTACCGCCTACCTTAACGATTCAGCAACCCCGCTTATTGATGTAAATCAAATTCACCTTTATATACTCCTTAAGTGGTATATTGCTGATTTGTATAAATTTTCTTAAGTCACGGAATTGTCTGATATTTCATGTTTGTGTAAAAAACACACAAAATGAAAGGTTTTATAGAGATGAAGGCACGTTGCGGGGGAAGAGAAGAAAAGGCCGGACGACGATAGCGCCGCCCGGCATGAGCAATTAATGAGAGGTCTGGGTGTTGTGCTGACGGTGACGGCTGACAAAACCTAACAGGAAGCACATCACGAATACCACAGCGTACAGACCGTTTGCAGTGAGCAGTGCTGCCTGTGGACCGCTATGTTCAACAATCGGTCCGGTAACCACAAAGGTCAACATGGTGCCGATGGTCCCGCAGGTCAGGACAAAGTTAACCAGTTTTGGCGATGGTACTTTGGTCTGCTGTGAACCCAAGGTGATGATGGTGGTATAGATCGCGCTGGAGAAGAAGCCCAGGGCGAGAATTGACCACGCCATGTGTGCCGGTGTTCCGGTGTTAAAGACATACATTAGAATCGCAGCCAGACCAGCCAGTACGGTCAGAATGCGTTGCAGATCAAAGAAGCGAAGAATAAAGCTGAATGCCCACATGCCAACCATGTACGACATCCAGAAGTTGCTTACCAGCGTACCTGCATCGTTCAGGCTCATGCCCAGACCTTTGGCATACTCCGGCACCCAGGAGATAAAACCTAACTGGCCGAGGATGTAGCACAGTGCCGCAATGGAGAGAAACAGCACGCCGATCCCCCATTTTTCTTTCGCTACCGGAGCGTCAGTTTTTGGCGCATGTTTACCCAGTGCCGGGAACTCACAGCCGAAGGTCAGAATAAAGATAGCGACGTACACCAGCCCGATGCAGGCATAAACCCAGTACCACTCAATGCTGCGTGCCAGCAGATACGCGGCAATCATCGGGAAAATCATCCCGGCCATGCTGAAGAAGGAGTCGGTAAATAACAGGCGGGAACCGCGCTGACGCCCTTCATACATTTGCGTTATCAGGAACGTACCAATCGACATGGTGATGCCGCTAACCACCCCGAGAATGAACATCGCCGCCGAGAACAGCGCCAGGCTGTGGCTGAACATCAAACCGGCAACCGCCAGCACCATCAGGAGAAAGCCAAAACGTAACTGCGTTTTCAACGGGACGATTTCCATCAGCCAGGCGTTGAGGAAGATAGAGATTAAAATGCCGGCATTGAGGAAGGTGAAGGTATTACTCATACTGGAAACAGGCAGATTGAAATAATCGGCGATGTTTCCCATCACCATCCCGGTGACAATAACCAACGCACCGGTCAGTGCGTAGGAGAGAAAGCTAATCCATGTGAGCTTGATGCGATTGCTGTTAGTCATGATTGGCCTGCGTTAAAAGATAAAATGGCATAGTGGATATGCTGCGAGCGGGCGATTTTAGGTGATTTTGTGATCTGATTAAATATTTAATTGCAAACGGTTGCTAATTTGCAATATTTAAGGTGATTCTCATCACGAAATATACGTGATCATCAGGTTACATATATTTCAAGTGCGTAAAATTAGGTAAAGGAATGGCCTTGTCATTGAAGGCTATTTAGAATCTCTCCACTTGCTTTTTTTCTGCTCTGTTAAGGAAATCTCATGTTCAAATCGACCCTGGCAGCTGTTGTAGCTGTTTTCGCTCTTTCTACTCTCTCACCTGAAGCAATGGCAGCGAAAGGGGATCCGCACGTATTGTTAACAACCTCTGCTGGTAATATCGAACTGGAGCTGGATAGCCAGAAAGCGCCAGTATCAGTGCAAAATTTCGTCGATTATGTGAACAGCGGCTTTTATAACAACACCACTTTTCACCGGGTGATCCCGGGCTTTATGATTCAGGGTGGTGGATTTACCGAGCAGATGCAGCAGAAAAAACCGAATCCGCCGATCAAAAATGAGGCTGATAACGGTCTGCGTAACACCCGTGGCACCATCGCGATGGCGCGTACCGCCGACAAAGACAGCGCCACCAGCCAGTTCTTTATCAACGTTGCCGATAACGCCTTCCTCGACCACGGTCAGCGTGATTTCGGTTACGCGGTATTTGGCAAAGTGGTGAAAGGCATGGATGTTGCTGACAAGATTTCCCAGGTCCCAACCCATGATGTTGGCCCGTACCAGAATGTGCCGTCAAAACCGGTAGTTATCCTTTCCGCTAAAGTCCTGCCGTAATGATTTCTCGCGCGGGTAATCTTGCCCGCGCCTCTGCTCTCCCGGCGTAACCTGGATTTGCCGCTTATACTTGTGGCAAACGGACACGTTCAGGGAGGCATCAAGTGAAGAAACTCACCGATAAGCAAAAGTCCCGTCTCTGGGAGCTTCAGCGTAATCGTAATTTCCAGGCCAGCCGCCGCCTTGAAGGCGTCGAGATGCCATCAGTCACTCTTACTGCCGCAGAGGCTTTAGCACGCCTTGAAGAGCTGAGGAGGCACTATGAGCGATAAATTCGGCGAAGGGCGCGATCCGTATCTTTATCCTGGCCTTGATATCATGCGTAATCGGTTGAATATCCGCCAGCAGCAGCGGCTGGAACAGGCTGCTTACGAAATGACGGCGCTGCGTGCTGCGGCCATTGAGCTTGGTCCGCTGGTGCGCGGTTTACCGCATTTGCGCGCTATTCATCGCCAGCTTTATCAGGATATTTTCGACTGGGCGGGGCAACTACGCGAAGTCGATATTTATCAGGGCGATACGCCGTTCTGCCACTTTGCCTATATCGAAAAAGAGGGCAATGCCCTGATGCAGGATCTGGAGGAAGAAGGTTATCTGGTTGGCCTGGAAAAAGCGAAGTTCGTCGAGCGGCTGGCGCACTACTATTGTGAAATCAACGTACTGCATCCCTTCCGGGTGGGAAGTGGTCTGGCACAGCGGATCTTCTTCGAGCAACTGGCGATTCATGCCGGCTATCAACTGAACTGGCAGGGTATTGAAGAAGAGGCCTGGAATCAGGCAAATCAGAGTGGGGCAATGGGTGATCTTACCGCGCTGCAGATGATATTTAGCAAAGTGGTAAGCGAAGCCGGGGAATCTGAGTAAAATAGCGCGGTTCTTTCGTACCGGAGCCGCCATGATCCTGCTTATTGATAACTACGATTCTTTTACCTGGAACCTCTACCAGTACTTTTGTGAACTGAGGGCCGATGTGCTGGTTAAGCGCAACGATGCGTTGACGTTGGCAGATATCGACGCCCTTAAACCACAAAAAATTGTCATATCACCCGGCCCCTGTACGCCAGATGAAGCCGGGATCTCCCTTGACGTTATTCGTCACTATGCCGGGCGCTTGCCGATTCTTGGCGTCTGCCTCGGTCATCAGGCGATGGCGCAGGCTTTTGGTGGCAAAGTTGTGCGCGCCGCAAAGGTCATGCACGGCAAAACCTCGCCGATTACACATAACGGTGAGGGCGTATTCCTGGGGCTAGCGAATCCACTCACCGTGACGCGCTACCATTCGCTGGTGGTGGAACCTGACTCATTACCAGCGTGCTTTGACGTGACGGCCTGGAGCGAAACCGGGGAGATTATGGGGATTCGCCATCGCCAGTGGGATCTGGAAGGTGTGCAGTTCCATCCAGAAAGTATTCTTAGCGAACAAGGACATCAACTGCTGGCTAATTTCCTGCATCGCTGATTTCTGATTGCCATTGAGTGATTTTTTATGCATATTTTGTGATTATAATTTCACATTGATTTATGCGTAACAGGGTGATCATGAGATGGCAATTGAACAAACAGCAATTACACGCGCGACTTTCGATGAAGTGATTCTGCCGATTTATGCTCCGGCAGAGTTTATTCCGGTAAAAGGTCAGGGCAGCCGAGTCTGGGATCAGCAAGGCAAAGAGTATGTCGATTTCGCGGGTGGGATTGCGGTAACGGCGTTAGGTCATTGCCATCCGGCGCTGGTGGAAGCGTTAAAAACCCAGGGGGAAACCCTGTGGCATATCAGCAACGTTTTCACCAATGAACCGGCGCTGCGTCTTGGGCGTAAACTGATTGAGGCGACGTTTGCCGAACGCGTGGTGTTTATGAACTCCGGTACGGAAGCCAACGAAACCGCTTTTAAACTGGCGCGTCACTACGCCTGCGTGCGTCATAGTCCGTTCAAAACCAAAATCATCGCCTTCCATAACGCCTTTCATGGTCGCTCGTTGTTTACCGTTTCTGTGGGCGGGCAGCCAAAATATTCCGACGGCTTTGGGCCGAAACCGGCAGATATTATCCACGTGCCTTTTAATGATCTTCACGCAGTGAAAGCGGTGATGGATGACCATACCTGCGCGGTGGTGGTTGAGCCTATTCAGGGTGAGGGTGGCGTGACGGCGGCGACGCCAGCGTTTTTGCAGGGCTTGCGTGAGTTGTGCGATCAGCATCATGCATTGCTGGTGTTTGATGAAGTGCAGTGTGGAATGGGGCGGACTGGCGATTTGTTTGCCTATATGCACTACGGCGTGACGCCAGATATTTTGACCTCTGCGAAAGCCCTGGGCGGCGGCTTCCCGATTAGCGCCATGCTGACCACGGCGGAGATTGCTTCAGCGTTTCATCCTGGTTCTCACGGTTCCACCTACGGCGGTAATCCACTGGCCTGTGCAGTCGCGGGTGCGGCATTTGATATCATCAATACCCCTGAAGTGCTGGAAGGCATTCAGGCGAAACGCCAGCGTTTTGTTGACCATTTGCAGAAGATCGATCAGCAGTTTGATGTGTTTAGCGATATTCGCGGCATGGGGTTGTTGATTGGCGCGGAGCTGAAACCTCAGTACAAAGGTCAGGCGCGTGATTTTCTTTATGCGGGTGCCGAGGCTGGCGTAATGGTGCTGAACGCTGGGCCGGATGTGATGCGTTTTGCGCCATCGCTGGTGGTGGATGATGCGGATATCGATGAAGGGATGCAACGTTTCGCCCACGCGGTGGCGAAGGTGGTCGGGGCGTAAATAAGACGCGTCAGCGTCGTATCAGGCAAAGGGTGTCGCTTCTGGCAATGAATTGATTACGCCTTCGAATCCCGCAACTTGCGACTCAACCAAATCCCATGATGCGGTCGCTGACGCCACGCCATCGACGATATGGTGTGCATGGTGTTCAGATGGCCAATAACCCGTTGTAAATGCTGTTCCAGGGTACCAGCCGCGCCTTCGTGCGGCAGCATCTCTGGCGCGTCTATGATATTGGCGTCACCAGACCCGCCCGGCTCGTCATATTCCAGCCGCTGTTGACAGCGTTGAATAGCGATTTCACAAGACTGCAAATACTCTTGCGCCAGCTCCTGTGGTAATGTCCGGTGTTCTCGCGCCAGCGTGGTCATGGCATTAATATGTTCAACAATAAACTGACTATGTGTTACCCACAGTTTCATGTCAGCCAGATAATGGCTGTTAAATGCTGGTTCCTGCATCGCCTGATTCAATGAGTTATACAGAGTGTTATGTGCCTGATTCACCCGCATTCGCTGCCAGGCCAGTGGTGTTGGTTGCGGATCTTTACTCAGGATCAGACGAATCGCTTCCTGGTAGGTTTCTAAAGCATCATGGGCGTTCTTACGCAATAACCCGCTCTGCCACTGCGGCCACAGCCATACCGTGCCACCGAAGGCAATCAAACAACCAATAATGGTATCGATAAGACGCGGAATGATGTATTGCTCGCCGTTCAGCCACAACAGTTGCAGGGTATACACCGCAGTAATGGTAAAGCCGACCGTTGCCCAGCCGTAGTTTTTGCGCAATATCAGGTAGCTGGCGAGGGTGGTAAACAGCATCAGCGTCAGGGTGTAACCTTCGGGAATTTTAAAGTGCAGCGCCACGCCCGCAATGATTAACCCGACCACGGTTCCCACGGAGCGATTCACAATCCTCAGACGGGTCGCGCCGTAACCATTTTGTGTCACCAGCAACACCGTCATCAGGATCCAATACGACTTCGGCAGATGCAGCGCGGTGCCCATCAGGCTGGCGACGCTCAACATCACACTGAGTCGCCCGGCATTGCGCAGTGCCGGAGATTTCAATGAAAGATAACTTTTTAACGCCGGAAGTAATGGCATTCGCCGCTGTTTATCCGCCAGCAGATCGCGGGCATAGAGTGGTTTCTGGGTACGCAGCACACGAGCGATGCGGCTGAAGTGCCAGTAGCAGAATTGCCCCACGGGGTTATCCGGGTGTTGGCGGGCGATTTTCTCCAGTGCACCAATTTGCTTCTCCATCGTAAAACGCGTCGGCAGGCGATGGTAAAGAATGTCATCAGCCAGCACGCGCAGGCGAGCGGCGATGGTTTGCGCATTCCAGCGGATAACTTCCTCCGCATGGCTACGCTCGACCAACTTTTGCACCTCTTCAGGTTGATGCAAACTGACCGAAATATGTTCCTGTAAATCCAGAGCTTCCTGGAAAATGCGCAACATCCGCTTGTAGTCAGTATTATTTTGCGCGGAAAGCATGTGCATTTGCTGATAGCACTGGGTAATTAAATCGACCGCTTTTTGCTGGCGTACCAGTAGTGGCGGGAGCGCTTTTTCGGGATCGGTATGCTGAGTGAGCAGACTGTATTTGATTTCACAGTAATCAGCCAGTTCACGGTAGAGCAGACTAAGTGATTCGCGTAGGGGTTGTTCGCGCAAGATCCAGAACCAAAACCAGTTAAACAGCCCGTACCAGAGTGTGCCTAACGCATAAATGAGCAATGGCTCCCATACCGGCATATATCCCGCCAGACTGAGGGTGAAAATGGCAGCCAGCAGCGATGCAGGAAGCAATTTTGCGTGTAATGGCCCAAGCTCGGCAGTGACGCCAAGTACCAGCGTTAACCCAGTCAGCAGAAAGGGCAGGGAGATATCTTTTTCCAACAGCAGCTGTGTCAGTAAGCTACAGGTAGCAAACAGCGACGCGCCAATAATCAAGCGTTTGAAAAAACGTTTATGGGGGGTATCAAGCCCCGCAATGTTGCAACAGGCAGGGACGAGTGAAAACAGCAGGCCGAGTCTTAATTCGCCAAACAACAGACCAACGGCCACGGGCAAACATAGCACCAGTGTTTGTCGTAGTGCATAGTTGATATCAGGATGATAAATCAGTCTGCGCCACATCGGTTTAAACAAAATGGCGCGCTACCAGGTAACGCGCCACTCCGATGAGGTTAACGGGTGCCGTAAACGACGATGGTTTTCCCGTGTGCGGAGATCAGGTTCTGATCTTCCAGCATCTTCAGAATGCGCCCCACGGTTTCACGAGAACAGCCGACAATCTGACCGATTTCCTGACGGGTAATTTTAATTTGCATACCGTCCGGGTGAGTCATGGCATCGGGTTGTTTCGCCAGATTCAGCAGCGTCTGCGCGATGCGACCTGTAACGTCGAGGAAAGCGAGGTTGCCTACTTTCTCTGAAGTGACTTGCAGACGACGCGCCATCTGCGCGGAGAGACGCATCAGAATATCCGGGTTAACCTGAATTAATTGACGAAATTTTTTGTAGGAAATTTCAGCTACTTCACAGGCGGTTTTTGCACGTACCCATGCGCTACGTTCCTGGCCTTCTTCAAACAGGCCCAATTCGCCAATAAAATCACCCTGATTCAGATAGGAGAGGATCATTTCTTTACCCTCCTCGTCTTTGATCAGCACTGCCACAGAGCCTTTAACGATGTAGTACAGCGTTTCCGCTTTTTCACCCTGGTGAATAAGCGTGCTCTTGGATGGATACTTATGAATGTGGCAATGAGACAAGAACCATTCGAGAGTCGGGTCTGTTTGCGGTTTGCCAAGCACCATGCGCGGTTATCCTCTGTTATAAGCTTTCTCCAGAGCCAGAAAACGCCGCTGTCTCTGGGTTGCCGAAATGTGCTTCCCGCTACCTGGGAAGGGGCTATCAACTGAACTGCACGGTAATGTGACGTCCTTTACATACATGCAGTACATCAATGTATTACTGTAGCATCCTGACTGTTTTAGCATAGCTTTCGCTCTGTGTCTCCTGGTGTCTCGCTTCAGCATGACCCAGGTCGCCTTCCGTTGCGCGATTTGGTCAGTACGCGTACTCTGTCAGGAAAATTGACGCAATGGAGTTCCGATTATGCAAGCGCGTGTGAAGTGGGTTGAAGGGTTAACTTTTTTGGGTGAATCCGCCTCTGGTCACCAGATTTTAATGGATGGCAACTCTGGCGATAAAGCGCCCAGCCCGATGGAAATGGTGCTGATGGCGGCGGGTGGCTGTAGCGCCATTGATGTGGTTTCTATCCTGCAAAAAGGGCGTCAGGATGTGGTTGATTGTGAAGTAAAACTAACCTCTGAACGCCGCGAAGAGGCTCCGCGCCTGTTTACCCATATCAATTTGCATTTTATCGTCACCGGTCGCGACCTGAAGGACGCAGCGGTTGCGCGTGCGGTGGATCTCTCTGCTGAGAAATATTGTTCAGTGGCGCTGATGCTGGAAAAAGCCGTGAATATTACCCACTCGTATGAAGTGGTCGCCGCGTGATTTAACTACCCCGTTGTGACGCCGGATAGTATTTTATCCGGCCTATTAGCGGCGCTACTCGATTTTCTTCCCTTCCATCAGTCGTTGCACCAGCGGCAGCATAATTAACTCCATTGCCAGACCCATTTTGCCGCCCGGCACCACTAATGTATTGATGTGGGAAATGAATGAGCCCTGCAACATCGCCAGTAGCCAGGGGAAATCAATCCCTTCCAGATTACGAAAATGGATCACCACAAAGCTTTCATCCAGCGATGGAATGCCTTTTGCCGCGAACGGGTTTGAAGTGTCGACGGTGGGAACGCGCTGGAAGTTAAGATGGGTGCGGGAAAACTGCGGCGTGATGTAGTTGATATAGTCTTCCATTGAACGCACTACAGAGTCCATCACCGCTTCTCGTGAGTGCCCGCGCTCGCTGGTGTCGCGGATGAGTTTTTGAATCCACTCTAGGTTAACGATAGGCACTACGCCAACAAGTAAGTCTACATGCTGCGCAACGTTATGCTGTGGTGTGACCACGCCGCCGTGCAAACCTTCATAAAACAGCACATCGGTGGGTTCCGGTAGCGCCTGCCACGGGGTGAATGTGCCTGGCACCTGATTCCACGGCACGGCTTCGTCGTAGGTATGTAGATATTTGCGAGATTTCCCTTTGCCGCTCTGGCCGTATTCAATAAAGGTCTGTTCCAGCAGGCCGAAGTCGTTGGCTTCGGGACCGAAGTAGCTGATATGCCGCCCGGCGTCGCGCGCTTTGCGGATCGCCATGTCCATTTCCGGGCGGGTGTAGCGGTGAAAACTGTCGCCTTCCACCTCGGCGGCTTGCAGATTTAACTGGGCGAATATTTTACGAAACGCGAGGCTGGTGGTGGTAGTCCCCGCGCCGCTGGATCCTGTTACCGCAATGACCGGATGTTTGGCAGACATAGTAACTCCATGACTTGGCTATCATTATTATTTCGTCCGCCGACGGTTGCAGGTTATTCGCGAAACTGACTGCGCGGCATGATATTGACCGTCTCGTGCAGTTCCGACCAGACCAGTACCGCTTCTCCGCACTGTAGCTGGCGTTTGACGTCGGCGACTTTCTGTTCAAGCGTACGCTCTTGTTCACCATAATCGGTGCCTTCACGTAACACAAAGCTTTCAATTAAATTTTCCAGCGTTTCAGGGGAGATGTCTTGCCAGGGAATCAACATGATTTCGCCTCCAGATACGTTGTTAACCAGTCAGGAATGCGTGACTCCAGCCACATTTGCGGGTGAAGTAATGTACCGCCAATAAAACCAACATGACCCCCATGTTCGGTCAGTTGATACTCTACTTGCGGAGGAAGATTTTCCGGTTTCGGGATCACCTGGTGATCCATAAACGGATCGTCTTTGGCGTGAATAATCAGCGTCGGTTTGGCGATCCGGTTCAGCATCGGCATGGCGCTACACTGACGATAATAGTCGATAGCGTCGGCGTAGCCGTGAATTCTGGCGGTGATCAGATCGTCAAATTCACGGATGCGACGTACCGATTTTAACTGCGCGAGATTAATCGGTAGCGTACCGGGGTAGGCCGCCAGCTTGCGCGCCGCATTGGCTTTTAGCAGGTTCAGCAAATAACGCTGATAAACGCGGGAAAAGCCCTTTTCCATATGGTAACTACAGGCTTCCAGCACAAACGGCGCGGAGACAATCACTGCCGCATCAATCGGGAGATCATTGCCTTCTTTTGCCAGCAAACAGGCCAGCATATTACCGCCGAGCGAATAGCCGACGGCAGCCGTTGGCGCATGACCAAACTCACGTTGCAGCCAGCGTAAAAACCAACTGGCGTCTTCGGTTTCGCCCGAATGGTAAATGCGGCGCATGCGATTAGGTTCACCGCTGCATCCGCGAAAATGCATCACCACACCCAGCCAGCCGCGCTTTTTCGCCGCATCAACCAAGCCGTGGGCGTAAGGGCTATTGAGACTGCCTTCCAGACCATGAAACACCACCAGACGCGGTTTATGTTTCGCCTGTGCAGGGTCTTCACTCCACGCGAGATCGACAAAATCGCCGTCGGGCAACTCCAGCCGCTGCCAGTGCGGAGTGAATTTCACCTGACGACGAAACAGACGCGGCAGCATGGTTTGTAGATGGCAATTGCGGAAACCGCGCATAGGGATGAATTCAGCACTGCTGCTGAATTCATTGGCATCGGTCGTCGTTATCTGCGCCATCAGTTGCTTTGGCCTTCCTGCAGCATCTGCTCAAGCTGCTCCTGGGCCTCCAGCCATGCCATTTCGCATTCTTCCAGCCCGGATTTAGCGCTCGCTTGTTGTTGCAGGCAGGCGGTCAGCTCCGCTTTACGGCTCTGGTCGTACAGCTCGCTGTCGCCCAATTTTTCTTCCGCCTGCGCCAGTTGCGCGTTCAGCTTCTCCATCTCTTTTTCCAGACGGGCAATCTCTTTACGCAGTGGCTGGGTTTGCGCACGCAGCTCCGCTTCCCGACGCTTCTGATCTTTACGTGCCTGGGCGCTGTTCGCGTTCTCTTTTGGCGCGTCGTCGGTCTGGTTTTCCTGCTTTTGTACGTCGCTCAACCACTGTTGATAATCTTCCAGATCGCCGTCGAACGGTTCGACTTTACGATCGTGAACCAGATAGAGATCGTCAGTAGTGGAACGCAGTAAATGACGGTCGTGCGAAACGACAACCAGCGCGCCTTCAAACTCGATCAACGCTTCAGTCAGTGCCTGACGCATGTCGAGGTCAAGGTGGTTGGTCGGTTCGTCGAGCAGCAGCAGATTCGGACGTTGCCAGACGATTAATGCCAGCACCAGGCGGGCTTTTTCTCCACCGGAGAAGCGGCGCGTTTCTTCTGTCACTTTATCGCCCTGGAAACCAAAACCGCCGAGGTAATCACGCAGTTTTTGCTCCAGCTCCTGCGGCGCTAAACGTGCCAGATGTTGAATAGGTGATTCGTCGGCGCGCAGGTATTCCAGTTGATGCTGGGCGAAGTAACCGAGCTTGATCCCTTTCGCCAGGCCAATTTCACCGCTGACTGGCGCAAGTTCACCGGCTAACAGTTTGATTAATGTCGACTTACCCGCGCCGTTGCGACCTAACAGACCAATGCGCGAACCGGGGACCAGATTCAGTTTAATCGAGTCGAGAATAATGCGATCGCCATAGCCTGCGCTGACCTTTTCCATCTTCAGTAACGGATTTGGCAGGCTTTCCGGCGCGCGGAAGCTAAAGCGAAACGGGTTGTCGACGTGCGCGGGGGCAATCAGCTCCATGCGCTCGAGCATCTTAATGCGGCTCTGGGCCTGCTTCGCTTTGGTGGCTTTGGCACGGAAACGGTCGATATAACTTTGCAGATGCGCCACGCGTTCCTGCTGGCTTTCGTACATCGCCTGTTGCTGCGCCAGACGGGTGGCGCGCTGCACTTCAAACGAGCTGTAGTTACCGGTGTACTCGAACATGCTTTGTTGTTCGATATGAATAATTTTATCAACGATCGGATCGAGGAAATCGCGGTCGTGAGAGATCAGGATCAGCGTGCCCTGATAGCTCTTCAGCCATTTTTCCAGCCAGATAACGGCATCGAGATCGAGGTGGTTAGTTGGTTCGTCGAGCAGCAGTAAGTCTGAACGGCAAATCAGCGCCTGGGCAAGGTTAAGACGCATACGCCAGCCACCGGAGAAATCACTCACCGGGCGCTCCAGTTGTTCATTGCTGAAACCGAGGCCGTGCAGCAGGCTGGCGGCGCGGGAGCGAATACTCCATGCGTCGATAGCGTCCAGCTTGCCGTGAATGGTCGCGATGGCATGCCCGTCGTTACGTTCGTTGGCGTCGTGGAGTTGCGCTTCCAGTTGGCGATATTCACGGTCGCCATCAATGACATATTCCAGCGCCGCTTGCGGTAACGCCGGCGTTTCCTGATTCACCCACGCCAGTTGCCAGCTTCCCGGAAAGGTGTAGCTGCCGCCGTCGGCGCTGATTTCATTTTTCAGCAATGCCAGCAGGGTAGATTTACCACAGCCGTTTTTACCCACCAGGCCGACTTTCTGCCCGGGGTTGATGGTGGCGGTGGCATTATCCAGCAGGACGCGCACGCCGCGACGAATTTGTAACGAGGAGAAAACAATCATAAGGCGCCGTATGTTCAGACTATGTTAACTTATCATTATGATAATGTAATGTATGGGCGAGCTGCCGCACCGGGCGCAATGGTAGCCCAAAACAGCGACTATACACAAAAACCATACCGGGAGGGGGATGATGTCTCAGCCAGCGAAAGTTTTGCTGCTGTATGCCCATCCGGAATCTCAGGACTCGGTGGCAAACCGGGTCCTGCTTAAACCGGCCACGCAGCTCAGCAATGTTACCGTGCACGACCTTTACGCGCACTATCCCGATTTTTTTATTGATATCCCCCGTGAGCAGGCATTACTGCGCGGGCACGAGGTGATTGTCTTTCAGCATCCTCTTTATACCTATAGCTGCCCGGCGCTACTGAAAGAGTGGCTGGACCGGGTATTAAGTCGTGGTTTTGCCAGCGGGCCGGGGGGAAACCAACTGGCGGGAAAGTACTGGCGTAGCGTGATTACCACCGGCGAGCCGGAAAGTGCTTACCGTTATGACGCATTGAATCGCTACCCGATGAGCGATGTTCTGCGCCCCTTTGAACTGGCGGCGGGCATGTGCCGGATGCATTGGTTAAGCCCCATCATTATTTACTGGGCGAGACGGCAAAGCGCACAGGAGCTGGCGAGCCACGCCAGAGCCTACGGTGACTGGCTGGCAAATCCACTGTCTCCAGGAGGCCGCTGATGGAAGGTTCCGATTTTTTACTCGCAGGAGTGCTGTTTCTCTTCGCGGCGGTGGCTGCGGTGCCGTTGGCATCGCGGCTGGGTATTGGCGCTGTGTTGGGATATTTGCTGGCAGGGATTGCAATTGGCCCGTGGGGACTGGGGTTTATTAGCGACGTCGATGAGATCCTCCATTTTTCAGAGCTCGGCGTGGTATTCCTGATGTTTATCATCGGCCTGGAGTTGAATCCCTCCAAGCTTTGGCAACTGCGGCGTTCGATTTTTGGCGTAGGCGCGGCACAGGTGCTGTTAAGCGCGGCGTTGCTGGCGGGATTATTGATGCTGACGGATTTCGCCTGGCAGGCGGCAGTGGTCGGTGGCATTGGCCTTGCGATGTCTTCAACTGCAATGGCGTTGCAATTGATGCGTGAGAAAGGGATGAATCGCAGCGAATCCGGCCAGTTAGGTTTCTCGGTGTTACTGTTTCAGGATCTGGCGGTGATCCCGGCACTGGCGTTAGTGCCGTTGTTGGCGGGGTCAGCAGATGAACATTTCGACTGGATGAAAATCGGCATGAAGGTGCTGGCGTTTGTCGGCATGCTGATTGGCGGGCGCTATTTACTGCGTCCGGTATTCCGCTTTATTGCAGCTTCTGGCGTGCGGGAAGTGTTCACCGCCGCGACGCTGCTGCTGGTGTTGGGTTCCGCATTGTTTATGGATGCGCTGGGACTGTCGATGGCGCTCGGTACATTTATTGCAGGCGTGCTGCTGGCGGAAAGTGAATATCGCCATGAACTGGAAACGGCAATCGATCCGTTTAAGGGGTTGCTGCTCGGGCTATTTTTTATCTCGGTCGGGATGTCGCTCAACCTTGGGGTGCTTTATACCCATCTGTTGTGGGTAGTGATAAGCGTGGTTGTGCTGGTGGCGGTGAAAATTCTCGTGCTGTATCTACTGGCGCGACTGTATGGCGTGCGTAGCTCAGAGCGAATGCAGTTTGCTGGTGTATTGAGTCAGGGTGGTGAGTTTGCCTTTGTACTCTTTTCTACCGCTTCTTCACAACGCTTATTCCAGGGCGACCAGATGGCGCTGTTGCTGGTGACGGTGACGCTTTCCATGATGACCACGCCGCTGCTGATGAAGCTGGTGGATAAATGGCTATCCCGCCAGTTTAACGGACCGGAAGAAGAAGACGAAAAACCGTGGGTCAACGATGATAAACCGCAGGTCATTGTCGTGGGCTTTGGGCGTTTTGGTCAGGTGATTGGTCGTTTGCTGATGGCAAATAAAATGCGCATTACTGTGCTGGAGCGGGATATCAGCGCTGTTAACCTGATGCGTAAATATGGCTACAAAGTTTATTACGGCGACGCCACGCAGGTAGATCTTTTACGTTCTGCGGGTGCAGAGGCCGCAGAGTCTATTGTCATTACCTGTAACGAGCCGGAAGACACCATGAAGCTGGTGGAGATTTGCCAGCAACACTTCCCGCATTTGCATATTCTTGCGCGAGCGCGCGGACGTGTGGAAGCGCATGAGTTATTACAGGCAGGGGTGACGCAGTTTTCCCGTGAGACATTCTCCAGTGCGTTAGAGCTGGGGCGCAAAACGCTGGTTACGCTTGGGATGCACCCGCATCAGGCACAGCGGGCGCAGCTGCATTTTCGTCGCCTGGATATGCGTATGCTGCGGGAGCTTATCCCGATGCATGCCGATACCGTACAAATTTCTCGCGCCAGGGAAGCCCGACGCGAACTGGAAGAGATTTTCCAGCGTGAGATGCAACAAGAACGACGCCAGCTGGACGGCTGGGATGAATTTGAGTAGAGGGTAAAGATGGCAATCCGAAAACGTTTTATCGCGGGCGCAAAATGCCCGGCCTGTCAGGCGCAAGATTCCATGGCGATGTGGCGCGAAAATAATATTGATATTGTTGAATGTGTTAAGTGTGGACACCAGATGCGTGAAGTCGATAAAGAAGCCCGCGATCACGTTCGCAAAGATGAACAAGTGATCGGGATTTTTCATCCGGACTAGCGATATGCGCCGAGTTTTTTTAAGCTAGTGAGTACACGGCTGCAGAATTCCGCTACAATCTGCGCCACTATTCTTCCCATGCTCAGGAGATATCATGAAAGTAGCAAAAGACCTGGTGGTCAGCCTGGCCTATCAGGTACGTACAGAAGACGGTGTGTTGGTTGATGAGTCTCCGGTGAGTGCGCCGCTGGACTATCTGCATGGTCACGGTTCCCTGATCTCTGGCCTGGAAACAGCGCTGGAAGGTCATGAAGTTGGCGACAAATTTGATGTCGCTGTTGGCGCGAACGACGCTTACGGTCAGTACGACGAAAACCTGGTGCAGCGCGTTCCTAAAGACGTATTTATGGGCGTTGATGAACTGCAGGTAGGTATGCGTTTCCTGGCTGAAACCGACCAGGGTCCAGTACCGGTTGAAATTACTGCGGTTGAAGACGATCACGTTGTGGTTGACGGTAACCACATGCTGGCTGGTCAGAATCTGAAATTCAACGTTGAAGTTGTGGCGATTCGCGAAGCGACTGAAGAAGAACTGGCTCATGGTCACGTTCACGGTGCGCACGATCATCACCACGATCACGACCACGACGGTTGCTGCGGCGGTCATGGCCACGATCACGGTCATGAACACGGTGGCGAAGGCTGCTGTGGCGGTAAAGGTAACGGCGGTTGCGGTTGCCACTAATACCGAAAAAGTGACAAAAAAGCGGGGAATCCCCGCTTTTTTTACGCCTCAATAATGCGGCGGTGGCGTTTCTTCAGCCTGCGACGCGATGTTCGACGGCTGGCTGGCTTTTAACTTCTCGGTCAGCAGACGCAGATGATCGCGCAGTTTCGCCATCTCCATTTCATGAGCGGTCACCGTGACGTTCAGTTCTTCAATGGTGATTTCCTGAAAAGCCAGCCGGCTCTCCAGTTCTGCCAGGCGTGCTTCCAAAGTTAAATCCTGCATGATTCACCTCTTTTGTCGAATGGTCGCCGCGGATTCTACTTAACTTTGCTGCCCGAGACAGCACTCATTTCGCAGTCATCGAAACTAATTTAAACAAAAAGAGTCTGAAAATAGATGATAATAGGGCGTATCTGTATGTAGATTTGTTCGACAACGTTTTATAGTACCTTTCTGATAATAGTTAACCCAGGGGTGAGATGCCCCGATCCTGGAGATATGGATGAAATCACTGTTTAAAGTAACGCTGCTGGCGACCACAATGGCCGTTGCCCTGCATGCACCAATCACTTTTGCTGCCGAAGCGGCGAAACCAACTGCAACTGCTGACAGCAAAGCAGCGTTCAAAAATGACGATCAGAAATCAGCTTACGCGCTGGGTGCTTCGCTCGGTCGTTACATGGACAATTCTCTGAAAGAACAAGAAAAGCTGGGCATCAAACTGGATAAAGATCAGCTAATCGCGGGTGTTCAGGATGCATTTGCTGATAAAAGCAAACTCTCCGATCAAGAGATCGAACAGACTCTGCAAGCGTTTGAAGCACGCGTGAAGTCCTCCGCTCAGGCGAAGATGGAAAAAGATGCTGCTGATAACGAAGCGAAAGGTAAAGAGTACCGCGAGAAATTTGCCAAAGAGAAAGGTGTAAAAACCTCTTCAACTGGCCTGGTTTATCAGGTAGTAGAAGCCGGTAAAGGCGAAGCACCGAAAGACAGCGATACTGTAGTGGTGAACTACAAAGGTACGCTGATCGACGGTAAAGAGTTCGATAACTCATACACCCGTGGTGAACCGCTCTCGTTCCGTCTGGACGGCGTGATCCCTGGCTGGACTGAAGGTCTGAAGAACATCAAGAAAGGCGGTAAGATCAAACTGGTTATTCCACCAGAGCTGGCTTACGGCAAAGCGGGCGTTCCGGGGATCCCACCGAACTCTACTCTGGTATTTGACGTAGAACTGCTGGACGTGAAACCAGCACCGAAGGCTGATACGAAGCCAGAAGCAGATGCTAAAGCAGCAGATTCTGCTAAAAAATAAGCATTAAAAACCGCCGCCTGACCAGGCGGCGGTTTTTTTATTGCAGGCCGGATATAATTAGTGCTGGAAAGCGGAACCTCCGCTGTATTAATTTAATTACCCGCATCATTAATGAGCCTGCCCTGAAAAGTTAACGACAGGCTCCTGAAAAGGAGTGTTTTTTTTCATGTCCAGGTCGCTTTTAACCAACGAAACCAGTGAGTTGGATTTACTGGATCAACGTCCTTTCGACCAGACCGATTTTGATATTCTGAAATCCTACGAAGCGGTGGTGGACGGGTTAGCGATGCTCATTGGTTCCCACTGTGAAATCGTTTTGCACTCTTTGCAGGATTTAAAATGTTCAGCCATTCGTATTGCCAACGGCGAACATACAGGCCGGAAGATTGGCTCGCCAATTACCGATCTGGCACTGCGTATGCTGCACGACATGACGGGAGCGGATAGCAGCGTTTCTAAATGCTACTTTACTCGCGCCAAAAGCGGCGTATTAATGAAGTCCCTGACCATCGCGATTCGTAACCGCGAACAGCGTGTAATTGGTCTGCTGTGCATCAATATGAATCTTGATGTTCCCTTCTCGCAGATTATGAGCACTTTTGTGCCGCCAGAAACCCCGGACGTCGGTTCAAGTGTCAACTTTGCGTCTTCGGTTGAAGATCTGGTTACCCAAACACTGGAGTTCACCATTGAAGAAGTGAACGCCGATCGTAATGTTTCTAATAACGCCAAAAATCGTCAAATCGTGTTGAATCTTTACGAGAAAGGCATTTTCGATATCAAAGATGCGATCAACCAGGTTGCTGATCGTCTCAACATCTCCAAACATACTGTTTATCTCTATATCCGTCAGTTCAAGAGCGGTGATTTCCAGGGGCAAGATAAGTAATGCGTTTTGCCATCGTGGTGACCGGGCCAGCATACGGAACGCAACAGGCGAGTAGTGCTTTTCAGTTTGCACAGGCGCTGATAGCAGAAGGCCATGAGTTGAGTAGCGTCTTTTTCTACCGGGAAGGGGTCTATAACGCTAACCAATTGACCTCACCGGCAAGCGACGAATTTGACCTTGTGCGCGGCTGGCAACAGTTGAATGCGCAACATGGCGTGGCACTGAATATCTGCGTAGCGGCAGCGTTGCGCCGCGGTATCGTCGATGAAACTGAAGCAGGAAGACTGGGGCTGGCCTCGTCAAACCTTCAGCCGGGATTTACCTTAAGCGGACTTGGCGCTCTGGCAGAAGCCTCGCTAACCTGTGACAGGGTGGTACAGTTCTGATGAAACGAATAGCGTTTGTCTTTTCTACTGCGCCTCATGGCACCGCGGCTGGTCGTGAGGGATTAGATGCTTTACTGGCAACTTCCGCTTTAACTGACGATCTCGCCGTCTTCTTTATCGCCGATGGCGTTTTTCAGCTTCTGCCAGGACAAAAGCCCGATGCGGTGCTGGCGCGTGATTACATTGCCACTTTTAAATTGTTGGATCTGTACGACATTGAACAGTGCTGGGTTTGTGCGGCTTCTCTGCGCGAGCGCGGGTTAGATCCGCAGACACCATTTGTTGTCGAAGCCACGCCGCTTGAAGCAGAAGCCTTACGCAGCGAACTCGGCAACTACGATGTTATTTTGAGATTTTGAGGCGTACATGCTGCACACATTACATCGCTCACCCTGGCTGACAGATTTTCCTGCGCTGCTGCGTCTGCTCAGTGAGGGCGACGAACTGCTGTTATTGCAGGATGGCGTAACTGCCGCAGTTGACGGCAACCGCTACCTTGAAAGTCTGCGTAATGCCCCCATTAAGGTTTATGCCCTGAACGAAGACCTCATTGCCCGCGGGTTGAGTGCTCAAATTTCGAACGATATCATCCCAATTGACTATACTGATTTCGTCAGACTTACGGTTAAGCACACCAGCCAGATGGCCTGGTGACGGCGGGATCGTTGTATATTTCTTGACACCTTTTCGACACCGCCCTAAAATTCGGCGTCCTCATATTGTGTGAGGACGTTTTATTACGTGTTTACGAAGCAAAAGCTAAAACCAGGAGCTATTTAATGGCAACAGTTAACCAGCTGGTACGCAAACCACGTGCTCGCAAAGTTGCGAAAAGCAACGTGCCTGCGCTGGAAGCATGCCCGCAAAAACGTGGCGTATGTACCCGTGTATATACTACCACCCCTAAAAAACCGAACTCCGCACTGCGTAAAGTATGCCGTGTTCGTCTGACTAACGGTTTCGAAGTGACTTCCTACATCGGTGGTGAAGGTCACAACCTGCAGGAGCACTCCGTGATCCTGATCCGTGGCGGTCGTGTTAAAGACCTCCCGGGTGTTCGTTACCACACCGTACGTGGTGCGCTTGACTGCTCCGGCGTTAAAGACCGTAAGCAGGCTCGTTCCAAGTATGGCGTGAAGCGTCCTAAGGCTTAATGGTTCTCCGTTAAGTAAGGCCAAACGTTTTAACTTAAATGTCAAACTAAACTCGTAGAGTTTTGGACAATCCTGAATTAACAACGGAGTATTTCCATGCCACGTCGTCGCGTCATTGGTCAGCGTAAAATTCTGCCGGATCCGAAGTTCGGATCAGAACTGCTGGCTAAATTTGTAAATATCCTGATGGTAGATGGTAAAAAATCTACTGCTGAATCTATCGTATACAGCGCGCTGGAGACCCTGGCTCAGCGCTCTGGTAAATCTGAACTGGAAGCATTCGAAGTAGCTCTCGAAAACGTGCGCCCGACTGTAGAAGTTAAGTCTCGCCGCGTTGGTGGTTCTACTTATCAGGTACCAGTTGAAGTCCGTCCGGTTCGTCGTAATGCTCTGGCAATGCGTTGGATCGTTGAAGCTGCTCGTAAACGCGGTGATAAATCCATGGCTCTGCGCCTGGCGAACGAACTTTCCGATGCTGCAGAAAACAAAGGTACTGCAGTTAAGAAACGTGAAGACGTTCACCGTATGGCCGAAGCCAACAAGGCGTTCGCACACTACCGTTGGTAATCCCTTCGGAGTTTTAGTCACCAGGCGGGCGCTTCCAGTAAGCAGCCCGCTTTGGGCTACTTAAATTGAACGCCTAAAAGATAAACGAGGAAACAAATGGCTCGTACAACACCCATCGCACGTTACCGTAACATCGGTATCAGTGCGCACATCGACGCCGGTAAAACCACTACTACCGAACGTATTCTGTTCTACACCGGTGTAAACCATAAAATCGGTGAAGTTCATGACGGCGCTGCAACCATGGACTGGATGGAGCAGGAGCAGGAACGTGGTATTACCATCACTTCCGCTGCAACTACTGCATTCTGGTCTGGTATGGCTAAGCAGTATGAGCCGCATCGCATCAACATCATCGACACCCCGGGGCACGTTGACTTCACAATCGAAGTAGAACGTTCCATGCGTGTTCTCGATGGTGCGGTAATGGTTTACTGCGCAGTTGGTGGTGTTCAGCCGCAGTCTGAAACCGTATGGCGTCAGGCAAACAAATATAAAGTTCCGCGCATTGCGTTCGTTAACAAAATGGACCGCATGGGTGCGAACTTCCTGAAAGTTGTTAACCAGATCAAAACCCGTCTGGGCGCGAACCCGGTTCCGCTGCAGCTGGCGATTGGTGCTGAAGAACATTTCACCGGTGTTGTTGACCTGGTGAAAATGAAAGCTATCAACTGGAACGACGCTGACCAGGGCGTAACCTTCGAATACGAAGATATCCCGGCAGACATGGTTGAACTGGCTAACGAATGGCACCAGTACCTGATCGAATCCGCAGCTGAAGCTTCTGAAGAGCTGATGGAAAAATACCTGGGTGGTGAAGAACTGACTGAAGCAGAAATCAAAGGTGCTCTGCGTCAGCGCGTTCTGAACAACGAAATCATCCTGGTAACCTGTGGTTCTGCGTTCAAGAACAAAGGTGTTCAGGCGATGCTGGATGCGGTAATTGATTACCTGCCATCCCCGGTTGACGTACCTGCGATCAACGGTATCCTGGACGACGGTAAAGACACTCCGGCTGAACGTCACGCAAGTGATGACGAGCCGTTCTCTGCACTGGCGTTCAAAATCGCTACCGACCCGTTTGTTGGTAACCTGACCTTCTTCCGTGTTTACTCCGGTGTGGTTAACTCTGGTGATACCGTACTGAACTCCGTGAAAGCTGCACGTGAGCGTTTCGGTCGTATCGTTCAGATGCACGCTAACAAACGTGAAGAGATCAAAGAAGTTCGCGCGGGCGACATCGCTGCTGCAATCGGTCTGAAAGACGTAACCACTGGTGACACCCTGTGTGACCCGGATGCGCCGATCATTCTGGAACGTATGGAATTCCCTGAGCCGGTAATCTCCATCGCAGTTGAACCGAAAACCAAAGCTGACCAGGAAAAAATGGGTCTGGCTCTGGGCCGTCTGGCTAAAGAAGACCCGTCTTTCCGTGTATGGACTGACGAAGAATCTAACCAGACCATCATCGCGGGTATGGGCGAACTGCACCTCGACATCATCGTTGACCGTATGAAGCGTGAATTCAACGTTGAAGCGAACGTAGGTAAACCGCAGGTTGCTTACCGTGAAACTATCCGCCAGAAAGTTACCGATGTTGAAGGTAAACACGCGAAACAGTCTGGTGGTCGTGGTCAGTATGGTCATGTTGTTATCGACATGTACCCGCTGGAGCCGGGTTCAAACCCGAAAGGCTACGAGTTCATCAACGACATTAAAGGTGGTGTAATCCCTGGCGAATACATCCCGGCCGTTGATAAAGGTATCCAGGAACAGCTGAAAGCAGGTCCGCTGGCAGGCTACCCGGTAGTAGACATGGGTGTTCGTCTGCACTTCGGTTCTTACCATGACGTTGACTCCTCTGAACTGGCGTTTAAACTGGCTGCTTCTATCGCCTTTAAAGAAGGCTTTAAGAAAGCGAAACCAGTTCTGCTTGAGCCGATCATGAAGGTTGAAGTAGAAACTCCAGAAGAGAACACCGGTGACGTTATCGGTGACTTGAGCCGTCGTCGTGGTATGCTCAAAGGTCAGGAATCTGAAGTTACTGGCGTTAAGATCCACGCTGAAGTACCGCTGTCTGAAATGTTCGGATACGCAACTCAGCTGCGTTCTCTGACCAAAGGTCGTGCATCATACACCATGGAATTCCTGAAGTATGATGAAGCGCCGAGTAACGTTGCTCAGGCCGTAATTGAAGCCCGTGGTAAATAAGCCTAAGGGTTAATACCAAAGTCCCGTGCTCTCTCCTGAAGGGGAGAGCACTATAGTAAGGAATATAGCCGTGTCTAAAGAAAAATTTGAACGTACAAAACCGCACGTTAACGTTGGTACTATCGGCCACGTTGACCACGGTAAAACTACTCTGACCGCTGCAATCACCACCGTACTGGCTAAAACCTACGGCGGTGCTGCTCGTGCATTCGACCAGATCGATAACGCGCCGGAAGAAAAAGCTCGTGGTATCACCATCAACACTTCTCACGTTGAATATGACACCCCGACCCGTCACTACGCACACGTAGACTGCCCGGGGCACGCCGACTATGTTAAAAACATGATCACTGGTGCTGCTCAGATGGACGGCGCGATCCTGGTAGTTGCTGCGACTGACGGCCCGATGCCGCAGACTCGTGAGCACATCCTGCTGGGTCGTCAGGTAGGCGTTCCGTACATCATCGTGTTCCTGAACAAATGTGACATGGTTGATGACGAAGA